>NZ_JBFAIU010000372.1:0-6969 GCF_040654855.1 Asanoa sp. NPDC050611 | reverse complement strand
ACATCCCCGCGGGTTTCCGGTGGTGGTACGACCCGAACGGGGTCCAGATCGCGTACCCGGCCGGTTGGGAGATGCTGCGCGAGACGTCGGACGCCTCGGCACCCCGCCGAAGCCGATCGACCGCCCGATCGCGAAGGAGGCGACGGTACGCCAGGCCCTCGAGTACTCGATCGACCGCAAGGCCCTCGTGGACGCCGTCTTCAACGGGATCCCCTCGCCGGCCTGCAGCCCGATCTCGCCGGCGAGCGTGTTCTCGTCGGAGGAGGCCCAGAAGTGCCGTGAGCACGACCCCGCCAAGGCCAAGCAGCTGCTCGAGCAGGCCGGCGTGGCCACGCCGTACACCGTGAAGATGTTGGTGTCGAACGCCCCCGACACGCTGCGCCTCGCGCAGGCCCTCCAGGCGATGGTCAAGGAGGGTGGCTTCAACATCGAGATCAGCCCGGTCGAGTACTCGTCGCTCCTCGACGAGCAGGACCGCGGCAACTTCGAGATCCTCCAGCTCGGCTGGAGCGGCCGCATCGACCCCGACGCGAACATGGTCAACTTCGTGGGCACCGGCGGCAGCCAGAACGTCGCCGGCAGCAGCAACACGCAGTTGGACGCCGTGCTCGACCAGGCGCGCCAGTCGAGCAACCTCGACGAGCGCAAGAAGCTCTACGGTCAGGCGGTCACCCTGCTGCAGCAGGACAACCCGCTGATCTACCTCTACCGCCAGGCCAACCTGACGGCTTTCTCCAACAAGGTCAAGGGCGTCCAGGTCTTCCCCGACGGCGTCATCCGGGCGGCCTTCGCCGGGTTCGCCAAGTAGGCAGTCCGGTGGCCAGGTACCTGCTGACCCGCGCGTGGCACTCCGCGCTGACCCTGGTCTTGGCGTCGGTGGTGGTGTTCCTCGGCATCCGCGCGCTGCCGGGGGACCCCGCGCTCGCGCTGGCCGGCGAGGACCGGTCGCCCGAGGCGCTGGCGGCCATCCGCGCGGAGTACGGGCTGGACCGTCCGGTGGCGGTCCAGTTCGGACAGTACGTGGAGCGGGCCGCCCAGGGCGACTTCGGCAGCTCGATCCGCACGGGCCTGCCGGTGTCCGACATGATCCGCACCGCGCTGCCGGTCACGATCGAGCTGTCCGTGCTGGCCATCCTCATCGCCGCGGCGCTGGGGGTCGGTGCCGGGGTGGTCGCGGCCGTGCGCCGCGGCCGCCCGGCCGAGTGGGCGGCCAACGCGCTGGCCCTGATCGGCCTGTCGGTCCCCCACTTCTGGCTCGGCCTGCTCGCGATCCTCTACCTGTCGGTGGCGACGGGACTGTTTCCGGCCTCCGGCTTCGTCCCGTTCTTCGAGGACCCCGTGGACAACCTGCACCACATCATCCTGCCCGCGGTGATCCTCGGGACCGGCCTGGCGGCGATCATCATGCGCCAGACGCGGTCGGCGATGCTCGACTCGCTGTCGGCCGACTACGTGCGTACCGCCAAGGCCAAAGGTCTTTCGCCGCGAGCCGTGATCGGCCGGCACGCGTTGCGCAACAGCCTCATCGTGGTCGTCACGATCGTCGGCCTCCAGCTCGGTGGCCTCATCTCCGGCGCGGTCGTGACCGAGCAGATCTTCGGCCTGCCGGGCTTCGGCAAGATGACGATCGACGCGGTGTTCCAACGCGACTATCCGGTGATCCAGGCCGTGGTCCTGCTGACCGCGACGGCGTACATCGTGATCAACTTCCTGGTCGATCTGTTGTATTCGCTCATCGACCCACGCATCCGGGTGGCGGGTGACGCGGCATGACCGTCCTCAGTGTTCCCGAGGCCGAGACCGGCCCGGTCAGCCTCACCGGGCGCACGCGCGTCCTGCGGCGGCTGCGGCGCAACCCGCTCGCGATCGTGAGCTTCGCGGTGCTCGCGATCGCCGTGGTGGTCGCCGTGCTCGCACCGTGGATCGCGCCGTACTCGGTGGAGCAGACCGACTTCGGCAACATCTTCTCTCCACCGGGTACGCCCGGGCACGTGCTCGGCACCGACGACCTGGGCCGCGACGTGCTGTCCCGCATCATGCTCGGCGCCCGCGCGTCCCTCGAGGTGGGCTTCCTCGCCGTGCTCACCTCGCTGGTCATCGGTGTGCCGCTGGGTCTGGCCGCGGGCTACTTCCGCGCGCTGGACGCGGTCATCGGCCGGTTCACCGACCTGCTGCTGGCCTTTCCGTTCCTCATCCTCGCGGTGGGGCTCGCGGCCATCCGGGGCGCCAGCCTCGGCAACGCGGCCGTGGCGATCGGCATCGCGCAGATCCCGGGCGTCATCCGGGTCATCCGCTCCGACACGCTGCGCCTCAAGTCGCTGGACTTCGTCGCGGCGGCCGTGGTCGACGGCGCCAGCGACCTGTGGGTCCTGGCCAGACACATCCTGCCCAACGCGACCTCGGTGATCCTGGTGCAGGCCACGGTGGCGCTGCCTGCCGCGATCCTGGGTGAGGCGGTGCTGTCGTTCCTCGGCCTCGGCATCCAGCCACCGTCGCCGAGCCTCGGCACGATGCTGGCGACGGCCCAGCAGTTCGCCTCGCGGGCGCCGTGGGCGGCGACCTTCCCCGGCGTCGCGATCATGGTGCTGGCGTTGACGTTCAACGTGTTCGGCGACGCCCTGCGGGACGCGCTCGACCCGAAGGGTGACCGGTGATGGCGGTCGACGTCGCGGCACGCACCGCGATCCTCGAGGTGGCCGACCTCTCGGTCTCGTTCGTCACCGAGGGCGGCAAGGTGTCCGCGGTCGACCACGTGAGCCTCGACCTGGCCGCCGGCGAGATCGTCGGCGTCGTCGGCGAGTCCGGCTGCGGCAAGAGCGTCACGGCGATGAGCCTCGCGGGCCTGCTCCCCCGCAGCGCGCGGGTCTCCGGCTCCGCGCGCCTGCGCGGCACCGAGCTGATCGGTGCGCCGGAGAGTGCGCTGCGCCGGGTTCGCGGCAAGGAGATCGCGTACATCTTCCAGGAGCCGATGACGTCGCTGAACCCGGTGCTCACCGTCGGGCGCCAGATCGGCGAGGTGCTCCAGGTGCACGAGCGGCTCTCCCGCAAGCAGGCCCGGGAGCGGGCGGTCGAGCTGTTGTCGCTGGTCGGCATCCCGTCGGCGGCGAGGCGGGTCGACAACTATCCGCACCAGCTCTCCGGCGGCATGCGGCAGCGCGTGATGATCGCGATGGCGGTGGCCTGCAACCCGACGGTGCTGGTCGCCGACGAGCCGACGACCGCGCTCGACGTCACCGTGCAGGCCGGCATCCTGGAGGTGCTGCGCGACCTGCGCGACCGGCTCGGTACGAGCATCCTCATCATCACCCACGACCTGGGCGTGATCGCCGACATCGCGGACCGCGTGGTCGTCATGTACGCCGGGCGCGTCGTCGAGCGGGCACCGGTGACGGAGCTGTTCGCCCATCCGCACCACCACTACACCAACGGGTTGCTGAACGCCTCCCCCACACCCGGCCGGCACGCCGGCACCGAGCGGTTGCAGGAGATCCCCGGTCTCGTGCCGGTCCTCGCGAGCCAGCCGGACGCCTGCACGTTCGCCGACCGTTGCCCGGCCGCCGACGAGAAGTGCCGCGGCGCGGCCCCACCGCTCGCAGCCGTCCGCGCGCCCGGTCATCTCGTCGCGTGCTGGCACCCTGTCGCGGAGGCGGCCCGATGACGAACGCGCTCGAGATCGAAGACCTGACGATGCACTTCGGGCCGGTTCGCGCGGTCGACGGCGTCTCGCTGACGATCCCGCGGGGCGGCGTCACGGCCCTGGTCGGCGAGAGCGGCTCCGGGAAGTCGACGGTCGGCCGGTGCGTCGTGCGGCTGCTGAAGCCGACCAGCGGCGTCGTCCGCATCGGCGGCGTCGACGTCACCCGGCTCACGCGCCGCCAGCTGCGCCCGCACCGGGCCGAGGTGTCCATCGTCTTCCAGGACCCGGCCGGCTCGCTGGACCCGCGCATGCTCGTCGGCGACGTGGTGGCCGAACCGCTGCGCCTGTCCCGCGAACCGGTCTCCCGGCGGCAGCGGCAGGAGCGGGTGGCGGAGGCGCTCGGCCGGGTGGGCCTGCGCGCGGAGGTGGCCCGCCGGTATCCCCACGAGCTGTCCGGCGGCCAGCGCCAGCGGGTCAGCATCGCCCGCGCCCTGATCTCCTCGCCGTCCCTGCTGATCGCCGACGAGCCGACCAGCGCGCTCGACGTGTCCGTGCAGGCGTCCGTGCTCAACCTGCTCGCGGACCTGCAGCGCGACATCGGGTTCGCCTGCCTGTTCATCACGCACAACCTGTCGGCGGTGGAATATCTCGCCGACGAGATCGCCGTCATGTACCTCGGCCAGCTCATGGAGAAAGGCACGCGGGAGCAGATCTTCGCGCGCCCGGCCCACCCGTACACCCAGGCGTTGCTCGCGGCCGCACCGGTGGCGGACCCGGTGCGGCAACGGGCCCGGACGCCGGTCCTGCTCGGCGACGACCTGCCCTCCGCGCTCGACCCGCCCTCGGGCTGCCGGTTCCGCACGCGGTGCCCGCTCGCGTTCGACAAGTGCGCGACGGACGTGCCGCCGCAGGTCCCGATCGGCAGCGGTGAAGCGGCCTGCCACCTCGTCTCGGCGGACGGGACACGACCGGACGTGCGCGCATGACGTTCACGACCAGGCCGACGCTGCAGGGGACGTTCGGGATGGTGTCGTCGACGCACTGGCTGGCGAGCCAGTCGGCGATGCGGATGCTCGAGCTCGGTGGCAACGCCTTCGACGCGGCGGTCACCGCGGGCTTCGTGCTGCACGTCGTCGAGCCGCACCTGAACGGGCCGGGCGGCGAGGTGCCGGCCATCATCGCCCTGGCGACCGACCCACGGCGGCGCGTCCTGTGTGGACAAGGTCCGGCTCCCGCCGGCGCCACCATCGGGCACTTCCGTTCCCTCGGTCTCGCGTTGGTCCCCGGCTCCGGTCCACTCGCCGCGACGGTGCCGGGGGCCGTCGACGCCTGGCTGCTGCTGCTGCGCGACCACGGCACGCTGTCGCTGCGGGAGGTGCTGACACCCGCCATCGAGTACGCGAACGCCGGGCACCCCTTGGTCGCCCGGGCCTGGGACACCGTGGCGTCGGTGCGCTCGCTGTTCGAGGAGCACTGGCCCACGTCGGCGGCGCTCTGGCTGCGGCCGTCGGGCGGGTTGTTCACCAACCCGGCGTACGGGGGCACGTTGGAGAGGCTGGTCGCGCTCGCGGAGGCGGCCGGGCCTGACCGCGCGGCCCAGGTCGAGGCGGCCCGACATGTGTGGCGCGAGGGGTTCGTCGCCGAGGCGATCGACCGGTTCTCGCGGTTGGCGTTCCGGGACTCGAGCGGGCGGGCGCATCCCGGTCTGGTGACCGGCGCCGACCTGGCCGCGTATTCGGCGACCTGGGAGTCGCCGGTGACGCTCGACTGGCAGGGCTACAGCGTGGCGAAGACCGGGCCGTGGGGCCAGGGTCCGGTGCTGCTGCAGTCACTGTCTATTTTGGATGCGGTTGGCGCTCCTCCTGACCCGTCGACCGCGCGGGGCATCCACGTTTCCGCCGAGGCGCTGAAGCTGGCGTTCGCGGATCGCGAGGCCTGGTACGGCGACACGGGCGACGTACCCATGCAGGCGCTGTTGTCGTCGTCGTACGCGGTGTCGAGGGCGGCCTTGATCTCGGACTCGGCGGCCGGCGACCTGCGGCCTGGGCAACCCGACGGAGTGCGGCCACGCCTGCCGTCCTTCGTCTCCCGGGACGCTTCCTCGGTGCCTGACCCGACGACGGGCGAGCCGACGGTGCGGCCGTCCGGCGTCACGCGCGGCGACACCTGCCACGTCGACGTCGTGGACCGCTGGGGCAACATGATCTCGGCCACGCCGAGCGGAGGTTGGCTGCAAAGCTCGCCGACGATTCCCGAGCTGGGTTTCCCGCTCGGCAGCCGGCTGCAGATGTTCTGGTTGGAAGAGGGGCTGCCGTCGTCGCTGGCACCGGGCCGCCGGCCGCGCACGACGCTGAGCCCGACGATGGTGCACCGCGACGGACGGCCGGTGCTGGCCTGCGGGACGCCGGGGGGCGACCAGCAGGACCAGTGGCAGCTCCTATTCCTGCTGCGCCATCTGGCCGGGGGGCAGTCGCTCCAGGAGGCGATCGACGCGCCGATGTGGCACACGACGAGCTTCCCGGCGTCGTTCCATCCGCGCGAGTCGGAGCCCGGGGTGCTGGTGGTGGAGGACCGCCTCGATCCGTCGGTGCTGGACTCGTTGGCCGCGCTGGGCCACCGCGTCCGGCGCTCCGGGCCGTGGAGCCTGGGGCGGATGTGCGCGGTGACCCGCGATCCGGACACCGGCGTGGTCGCCGCGGGCGCGAACCCGCGCGGCATGCAGGGCTACGCCTGCGGCCGTTAGGGCCTGTCGTCACCCGACGTGGTCTGGTGGGCGGCCGTGGATGCCGCGCCCACGTGCTCCAAGGCGACCACCTCCGCCAGTCCGCCGTCGCCGGACTCGATGGCGTCGACCAGTTTGATGTGTTCGTCCCACGAGTGGGGTGCGCGTATCTCGGCCGTCAGTTGGAACACCCATTGCACGTGCAGGTAGAGGGCCTTCGCTATCGAGGCCAGCCACGGGTTGCCGGAGATCTCGAGGATCTGCAGGTGCAGGGCGCTGTTCAGTTCCGCGACGCGGCGCAGGTCCTGGTGCTCCGTGGCCAGGCGGGCCTGCTCCAGCACCGACCGCAGGCTGTTGACGTCGCCCGGCGTCGCCCGCTCGGCGGCGAGGCGGGCGGCCAACGGTTCGAGGCGCTCGCGTACCGCGAAGATGTCGTGGATCGTCGCACTGCTCGGGGATGCGACCACC
This sequence comes from Asanoa sp. NPDC050611, assembly GCF_040654855.1. Classification (NCBI taxonomy): domain Bacteria; kingdom Bacillati; phylum Actinomycetota; class Actinomycetes; order Micromonosporales; family Micromonosporaceae; genus Asanoa; species Asanoa sp. NPDC050611. Next base: position 142 of record NZ_JBFAIU010000372.1, on the reverse strand, counting down.
GCTCCCCGGCGCGGAAGGATCACCACGAAACCCTCGGCCTCCGCGACACGCAAGGCCTCGCGACAGCGATCGGGATGTTGATGTAGAACACCCACGGCCAGCTGAGGTACTCGGTGATGACGCCGCCGAGAAACACGCCGGC
>NZ_JBFAIU010000371.1:0-6971 GCF_040654855.1 Asanoa sp. NPDC050611 | reverse complement strand
GCGTCGACGGCGCCGCCGACCTCGACCCGCTGGCGGCCGACGAGCGCTGGCACGCGGTGCGGATCAACGGCAAGCGGGCCCGGTACGCGGTCGACGCGGTCGCGGCCGTGATCGGCGGCCCCGCCGCGAAGCTGGCCAAGGCCCTCGGCAAGGTGCAGAACCTGCTGGGCGAGCACCAGGACGCGGCGGTCGCGGCCGACACCTGGGTGGCGCTGGCCGCCGAGGCGGGCGACGCCGATCTCGCGGTCGTCGCCGGCCGGCTCTACGAGCGGGAACGCGCCTCGATCCGCGCGGTGCGGGCCGCTTTCCCAGAGGCATGGGCGGTCGCCGCCGAACCGACAAGGACGCGATGGTTGCCGTGATCCGGGCCGCGGGTGGCGTGGTCTGGCGGCCGAAGGGCGACGGGGCGGAGATCTGCCTCGTCCACCGGCCGCGGTACGACGACTGGTCGCTGCCCAAGGGCAAGCTGGAGGCCGGCGAGCACCCGCTGGCGGCCGCGGTGCGCGAGGTGGCCGAGGAGACCGGTGTGCGCGCCGTGCCGCAGGTGCGGCTCTCCAGCGTGAGCTACACGGTGCGCGAGGGCTTCCCGAAGACCGTCGACTACTGGTCGATGCGGTACGCCGCCGACGATCCCACCGTGGAGGTCGACGCCGACGAGGTCAACGGAATGCGCTGGCTGCCGGTCGAGGACGCGCTGGGGCTGCTGACGTACTCGCACGACATCCGGGTGGTCCGCGACTTCGCCACCCTGCCCCGGGTGACCGTCGTGTGCGGGCTGGTCCGGCACGCCCACGCCGGCAAGCGCAGCACCTGGTCCGGCCCCGACTCCGCGCGACCACTGGACGGCGACGGCAAGGAACGGGCGACGGCGTTGGCTCCGCTGCTGGCCCCGTTGCGCCCGGGCCACCTCGTGTCGGCGACCCCGTTGCGGTGCGTGCAGACCCTCGAGCCGCTGGCGGATCTGCTCGACCTGCCGATCGTCGCGGACTCCGCCCTGGACGAGCCCAAGCCGGGCCAGGACCCGGTCGAGAAGTCGCTGTCGACGGCCGGCCGGCTGGCGGAGCTGGCCGCGGCGGGCTCCGACTTCGTCGCCTGCAGCCAGGGCAAGGTGATGCCGGGCGCGCTGGCCCGGCTGCTCAACGGCGGCGGCTCGGCCGACTACCACACCCCGAAGGGCGGCGGTTGGCTGATCGCCTTCTCCGCCGACGGGGCGGTCGCGGCCGATCAGCTCTAGGCCACGCTCCTGTTCGGCCGTCCTGGTTGATCTGAGCGGGCCGCAGCACGGGTTATCCGGCGACCGTCAGGCTGGCCGAGACCGGCAGGTGGTCGGACGCCTCGGTGCGCGGTGCCTCGACCTCGGTCACGCCGATCTCCGGTGAGACCAGCAGGTGGTCGATCTGCTCCTTCGGCGCGTCCGCCGGCGACGTGGGCAACGGCCGGGCGTCGGCGAACCCGTCGCGCAACCCGGCGTCGGTGAACACGGTGAACGCCTCGTCCCCCGGCTGGGTGTTGAGGTCGCCGCCGACCACCAGCGGGCGGCCGGCGGCGAAGCCACGCGCGAACGCGGCAACCTCGCGCGCCTGGCTGACCGGGCCGCCGTCCGGCGGCGGCTGCAGGTGGGTGGAGACCACCGCCAGCTCCGTGCCGCCGACGTCGAGCACGACGCCGAGGGCCTGCGCGCCCGTCGGCGCACCGACCGCCTCCAGCCGGCTCGTGGCCGTGTAGACGACCGGCAGCCGGGACAGCACGGCGTCGCCCCACACCGCGTCGGCCGCCGGCGCGAACCGGTAGGCCATCCCCAGCCGGTCGGCGAGCAGGGCGAGCGTGTCGTGGCCACCGTTGAGCAACCAGGCCCGGTCGACCTCGCTGAGCAGCACGACGTCGGGCCGGCGCGCGCCGATCGCCGCCGTCAGGCCCGCGAGGTCGAACCGCCCGTCGAGCCCGAAGCCCATCCGGATGTTGTAGGCGACGAGGCGGACCACCCCTGGTGTCGCGGTCTGTGCGGTGCCCCGCGCGCCGGTGGGCATCAGCAGACCCGCGGCCAGGGTGGCCACGACCGCGACCGTGACCGGCGGCAGCGGCCAGGACCGCGACACCTCGATCCGGGGGTACGGCGGCCGTCCGGCGACAACCGCCGCGACGACCGCGACCGCCGGTGGCACCCAGTCGTTGGGGTAGCCGATGTCGTATGAGGCGTAGTAGAGCACCGCGGCGACGGCGAACAGCATCATGCCGCCGACCGCCGCGAAACCGCGTTGCCGCGCGCCCGTGGCCGGATCGCCTTTGCGCAGGCCCGACGCGCACAGCACCAGGCCGAGCCCGAGCGCCGTCGCGGGGATCGCCGCCACCAGGCCGGCGCCCCACGACAGCGCGAACGCGGCCGCGCCCCCGGTGAGGGTGACGGCGGCGGCGACCGCCACCACGGCGTTCGGCCGCGGCAGCAACGCGCCCGCCGCGAGCAGACCGACGGCGGTGGCCGACAGGGCGGCGCCCGGCAGCGCGGAACCCGGGCCGGGACCGGCGATCCCGGCCTCCTCGCCGAGCGCGTAGGAGACGGCCGTGCCGGCGAGCGCCGGCGAGCCCGCGACCATCGTCCACAGCAGCAGGACCGGACCGACGACGAACCAGGCTGCCGGACCGGGGGCCGAATCCGTTGTGTGGATGGTCACCGCGGGCAGAAGAACGCCGAATGCCAGGCACAGCAGGGCAGTCACCGACCAAGCGAGCGCGTTTCCCCGCCATGTCAGGTCGAACGTGCCGACCGCCGCGTGCATCGCCGTGCCCGCGGCGAGGCCGAGCACCAAACCGTGCGCCGGCGTCGCGCCCGCGACGGCGGTCGCGGCGAGCCAGACCAGGCCGGCGAGCAGACCGCCGCTGGCCAGATAGAGCTGTGCGGTGCCGCCGCCGGTGGCCAGCAGGCCGAGCCGGCAACCGGCCAGCGCCAGACCGGCGACGACCGCGACACCACGGGGCCCTACCGGGCGCAGCAACGGCACGACGACGAAGGCGCCCACGAACCACAGCAGCGCGAAGCCACCCATGAGCTCGGCCGGCGTCGAGGCGGCCTGCCCGAAGATGGTGATGATCGACGGCAGCCAGACGCGCAGCACGTCGGTCAGCAGGACGACGCCGAGTGCTGTCCCGGCTGCGGTGAGGAATGGGCGGCGCACCCGAGAGATTCTCGTCAGTGGTCCCGGTCACGTCTACCGCCGGACGGGTCCACACCGGACGCCACCGGGTCACGGTTACGAAACCGCCGAGGGCGCCCACCGACTCTGGTGGGCGCCCTCGGCGCTGTTGTGTCAGTTGCCCTCAGGCGTCAGCTCAGCGGGCCCGCTTGGCCGGTGCCTTGCGGGCGGGCGCCTTCTTCGCCGCGGCGCTGGTGCGCGCCGTGGTGGTCTTCTTGGCGGCCGCGGTGCTCGTCTTCTTGGCGGTGGCGGCCTTGCGGGCGGTGGTGGTCTTCGCCGCGGTCGACTTGGCGGCCGTCTTGGCGGGAGCGGCCTTCTTCGTCGCGGTGGCGGTCTTCTTGGCGGCCGCCGCCTTCGTGGCGGTGGTGGCCTTGGCGGTGGTCTTCTTGGCGGCGGCGGCCTTCGGCACGCGGCCGGCGGCAACCATCTCCTTGAAGCCCGCGCCGGCACGGAATGCCGGGACGGACGTCTTCTTGACCTTCACCGCTTCGCCGGTGCGCGGGTTGCGGGCTGTTCGGGCACCGCGAACGCGCTTTTCGAAGACACCGAAACCGGTGATGGCCACCCGGTCGCCCTTGGTGACCGCCTGCTGGACCTCGGCGAGGACCGCGTCGAGCGCCGCCGTCGCCGTCTTCCGGTCCCCCAGGCGAGCGGCGAGCGCCTCGATGAGCTCGGCTTTGTTCACAACTTCCCTCCGATGTTTGCATGGCCTCAACGCGAGCCATTCTGCGCGCACCGTATGCCCATTGTCATCGGTACACAAACATCTCGCCGAAAAAAGTCGTTGTGTCGTAACGGATTCGCCCCCTCCGGTGGAACCGGAGGGGGCGAATTCCGCGTTCAGATCGGCCGTTGGGCCGAGAAAGGCCTAGCCGATAGCCGGCAGAAATGCCGGTCGACGCTGCTCATACTCCGTGATTTCCGCCTCATGGCGCAAGGTCAGGCCGATGTCGTCCAGCCCTTCGAGCAACCGCCAACGGCTGAAGTCGTCGAGCGGGAAAGCCCAGACCCGGTCACCCGCACGGAGTTCCCGCCGCTCCAGGTCGACGGTCACCTCGGTGGTCGGGTCCGCCTCGACCATTGCCCACAGCTCTTCCACAGCCGGCAGTTCGAGCTCGACCGGCAGCAGGCCCTCCTTGAGGGCGTTGCCACGGAAGATGTCGCCGAACCGCGGCGACACGACGGCGCGGAAACCGTGGTCCCGCAAGGCCCACACGGCGTGCTCGCGCGATGACCCGGTGCCGAACTCGGGACCCGCGACGAGCACCGTTCCGCCGGCGTACGCCGGGTTGTTGAGCACGAACGACGGGTCCTCGCGCCAGGCGGAGAACAGGCCGTCGGCGAAGCCGGTGCGGGTCACCCGCTTGAGGTACACCGCCGGGATGATCTGGTCGGTATCCACGTTGGACCGGCGCAGCGGGACGGCGGTGCCGGAGTGCACGGTGAACTTGTCCATCTTCTCTTCTCCCTTTGTCGCCGACGTCACAGGTCCGCCGGCGACGCCAGCCGGCCGCGGACAGCGGTGGCGGCGGCGACGGGTGGCGAGACGAGGTGCGTGCGGCCGCCACGACCCTGGCGGCCCTCGAAGTTGCGGTTGGAGGTGGACGCGCAGCGCTGGCCCGGCGAGAGGGTGTCGGGGTTCATGCCCAGACACATGGAGCAGCCGGCGAACCGCCACTCGGCGCCCGCGTCGGCGAAGACCTTGTCGAGGCCCTCCATCTCGGCCGCCTCGCGGACCGCCGCGGAACCCGGGACGACGAGCATGCGCACGCCCTCGGCGACCCGGTGACCCCGGATCACCTCGGCCGCGGCGCGCAGGTCCTCCAGCCGGCCGTTGGTGCACGAGCCGACGAACACCACGTCGACGGCGAGGTCGCGCATCGCGGTGCCGGGGGTCAGCGCCATGTATTCCAGCGCCCGGGTGGCGGCCACGCGCTCCGCCTCGGTGTCGAAGTCGTCCGGTGCCGGCACGCTGCCGTCGAGCGCCACACCCTGGCCCGGGTTGGTGCCCCACGTGACGAACGGGCTGATCCGGTTGGCGTCGAGGGTCACCTCGGTGTCGAACACCGCGCCCTCGTCGGTGGGCAGGCTGCGCCAGTAGTCCAGTGCGGCGTCCCAGGCGTCGCCCTGCGGCGCGTACGGCCGGCCCTTGAGATACGCGTAGGTGGTCTCGTCCGGCGCGATCATGCCGGCCTTGGCGCCCCACTCGATGGACATGTTGGCGATCGTCATCCGCCCCTCCATGGAGAGGTTGCGGATCGCCTCGCCCCGGTACTCCACGATGTGCCCGCGGCCGCCGCCGGTGCCCACCTGCGCGATCAGCGCCAGCACAAGGTCTTTGGCGGTGACGCCGGGCGCGAGCTCGCCGACCACGTTGACGGCCATGGTCTTCGGCGTGGACTGCGGCAGCGTCTGCGTCGCCAGCACGTGCTCGACCTCGCTGGTGCCGATGCCGAACGCCAACGCGCCGAACGCGCCGTGGGTGGCGGTGTGTGAGTCGCCGCACACGATCGTCATGCCGGGCTGGGTGACGCCGAGCTGTGGGCCGATCACGTGCACGATGCCCTGGTTGTCGTCGCCGAGCGGATGCAGCCGGATGCCGAACTCCGCGCAGTTGCGGCGCAGGGTCTCGATCTGGGTACGCGACGTCGGGTCGGCGATCGTCAACGGATCACCGCGCCGGAGGTTGAACGCCGGGTTGGTGTAACCCGTGGGCGTGTTGTGGTCTTCCGTCGCGAGCGTCAGATCGGTGCGCCGCACGGCGCGGCCGGCGGCGCGGAGGCCGTCGAACGCCTGCGGGCTGGTCACCTCGTGCAGCAGGTGCAGGTCGATGAAGAGCAGATCCGGCTCACCCTCGGCGGATCGCACCACGTGAGCGTCCCAGACCTTCTCGGCCAGGGTCCTCGGCGACGTTGGCTTCGGCGTGACTCCCACCATCTGGACATCCTAAATTCTGGGAGGTATGTTTCGGCTTGTGGGACACAGTATGAGCGGTGTCGGCGTCCTCGACAAGGCGGTGGTGATCCTCGCGGCCTGTGTCGACGGCGCCAGCCTGGCCGAACTCGTGGAGCGGACCCGGTTGCCCCGGGCCACCGCGCACCGTCTGGCGCAGGCGCTGGAGATTCATCGCATGCTCGTGCGGGACACACAGGGGCGCTGGCGCCCCGGCCCGCGCCTGGGCGAGCTGGCCAACGCGGCGCCGGACGTGCTGCTGACGGCCGCCGAGCCGCTGCTGTCCGCATTGCGGGACGCGACCGGCGAGAGCGCGCAGCTCTATCTGCGCCGGGCTGACGAACGGATCTGCGTCGCCGCCGCGGAACGTGCCAGCGGCCTGCGCGACACGGTGCCGGTCGGCTCGGTGCTGCCGATGACGGCCGGCTCCGCCGCACAGATCCTGCTCGCCTGGGAGCCGCCGGAGGCCGTCATGCCCCTGCTGCCTCGCTGCAAGTTTACCGGCCGCACGCTGGCCGAGGTCCGGCGTCGCGGGTGGGCCCAGAGCGTCGCCGAGCGGGAGCCTGGTGTGGCCAGTGTCTCGGCGCCGATCCGCGACCGCACGGGCCGCGTCATCGCCTCGATCAGCGTCTCAGGACCGATCGAACGCCTCGGCCGCCGCCCCGGCGACCGGCACGCGATGGCCGTGGTCCGTGCGGGGCAACGGCTTTCGGGCCTATAGGACCCTTTGCTCTGCATCCATATACGCATCACGCCGGTCGGGGTTCATCGCCTGCCACCCCCTTCGGGACGCGATCTCCAAACCTAGCTCCGCTTGTGTGTCCGCTCGTA
>NZ_JBFAIU010000370.1:0-6985 GCF_040654855.1 Asanoa sp. NPDC050611 | reverse complement strand
CCCACGGAGTTCGGCCCCGGCGACCGCCCCCCCCCATACGGGGAGGGGCCGGCCGCCGCTCGCCTTCACCTACCTCACTTGGGGTGCTTGCTAACCAAGGGGTTTAGCGAACTAGACGGATTTACTGAACGCCCAGCGACAGGTAGTCGTACTGGCCGTAGGCGTCGTTGACGAAGACGTTGGTGGTGTTCTTGCTACGCACCGTGACCTGCTTGGCCCAGACGCCCGGCAGGATCACCGCCTCCTCCATGACCCGCTTGTCGATGGCGCCCCAGAGGGCGTCGCGCTTCGCGGTGTCGGTCTCGGCGATCGCCTGGTCAATCATGTTGTTGACCTCAGGGATGTTGACGCTGAGGTTGGACGAGCCACCGGTGTCCCGGATGACCCGGCCGTCGACGATCTGCGACAGGAAGCCGAAGCCGTCGTTCCAGTCCGCCGCCCAGCTGTTGACCATCAGGCCGAGGTTGTTCGAGTTGCGGTAGCTCGGCTTGCCCGCGTACAGCGCGAAGTAGTCACCGGTCGGGAACGGCTTCAGCGTGAGCTTGATGCCGACCCGGGCGAGGGACTGCTGCAGCGCCTCGGCGGTCGCCTTCTCCTTGGGGCGCTCGGCCCGGTAGGCGATGTTGGTCTCGAAACCGCTCGGCGAGCCACAAGCCTGCAGAGCAGCCTTGGCCTTGTCGAGGTCACCCTTGTTGTCCGCGCCGGCCGACCACACGTCGAGCTTCTGGAAGCCCGGGAGCTGCGGCGGGAGCAGGCCCGTCGCGATCTCGCCGCCGGCCTGGGGGCCGCCGTACGCGGTCTGGTAGGTGGTGCGGTCCGCGGCGTACTCGACGGCCTTGCGGCACTCGATGTTCTTGAACGCCGGGACGTTCGGGTTGATCGAGACGTAGTTCAGGCGCGCGCTGAGCGGGTTGTCCGCGCGCTCCTTGATGGTCGGGTCGCCCAGCACGCGGCTGAGGGCCGCGGGCTGCACACCCGTGCCGGCGATGTCGACGTCGAGCGAACCGTCGATGATCTGGTTGTCGATGTCGTCGGCGTTGGCGCCGATCGTCACGTCGTACGCGTCCGGCAGAGCCTTGCGGTTCGGGTCCGTCGACTGGTCCCACTGGTCGTTGCGGACCAGCTTGAAGCCCTTACCCGCCGAGTAGCTCTCGAACTTGTACGGGCCCGAGGCGACGACGTGCTCCTTGTACTTGGCGCCCGTGTCCTTCGCGGCCGGGACCGGCGCGGTGGCCGGGATCTGCGCGAAGTAGTCGAAGCCACCGAACGGCTTGTTCAGGTGGAACACGACGGTCAGGTCGTCCGGCGTGTCGATCGCCGGGTTGTCCTGGCCCTTGCTCGAGTAGGGGCCCTTGTAGCCCTTGAGGTCGAGGAAGTCGTTGAAGTAGGTCGGGCCGTTGACCAGCGTGGCCTTCTCCAGCGAGCGCGACACACCGTATTCGACGTCCTTCGACGTGATCGGGGTGCCGTCCTCGAACTTCAGACCCTGACGCAGCTTGTACGTCCAGGTCTTGCCGCCGTCGCTGGGCACGCCCAGGCCTTCGGCGAGGTCACCGGTCAGCTCGCTGCTGGTCTTGCCCGGGCCGACCTTGAACATGGTCAGCGAACGGGTGTAGAGCCGGGCGAGGTTCCACGACAGACCGTAGTACGTGTCGCCGGGGTCGACCGAGTCCCAGTCCGACGAGATCGCCATCTTCAAGGTGCCGCCCTTCTTGTCAGAAGGGTTGAACACCTTGCCGTTGGCGGCGTCGAACGCTGCGGTGGTGGTGCCACCGCCGCTGCTGTCGGTGGTGGAATCCGTGCCCCCGCCGCCACAGGCGGCGAGCGCGAGGGCGGCTGCGACGCCAACGGCGACGCCAGACACCAACCTTCTCTTCATCTACTGCTCCCCTTCGTTTGAGAGGTGGTGGGGCTTCGGGTGATTCCGTTCAGGGCTCATCGCGTCTTTGGGTCAAGCGCGTCGCGGAGTCCGTCTCCGAAGAGGTTGAAGGCCAGCACGGTGATGAAGATCGCCAGGCCGGGCCAGAACATGAAGTGCGGCATCGTGTAGTAGCGCACCGCCTCACTGAGCATTCCGCCCCAGGTCGCCGTCGGAGGCCGGATGCCGACGCCCAGGAAGGACAGGCCGGCCTCGAACAGGATGTTGGTCGGGATGAGCAGCGTGGCGTAGATCAGGATCGGCGCCACCAGGTTGGGCAGCAGTTCCTTGCGCAGGATGTAGCCGCTGCGCGCACCGAGACTCCGGGCCGCGTCGACGAACTCGCGTTCGCGGAGTGAGAGCGTCTGACCCCGCACGATGCGGGCCATGTAGCCCCAGTTGAAGAAGCCGATGATGAAGATCAGGAGCACTATTCGGAGCGTGTCGCCGGAGAGCCCGAAGGCCTTGTCCGGGATGACGCCGGCGAGCGCGATCGCGAAGACCAGGATCGGGAACGCCAGGAACAGGTCCATCGCCCGGCTGATCACCCAGTCGACCCAGCCGCCGAGGTAACCGGCGATGACGCCGAGCGTCGCGCCGATGATCACCGACAGCAGCGTGGCCAGGAAGGCGATGAGCAGGGAGATCCGGGCGCCGTAGAGCACGCGACTGAAGATGTCGCGGCCGAACGGTGGTTCGACACCCATCAGGTGCTTGGAGTCGAACGCACCGAACGGGAACGTCGACGTGGGCGCCTGGGTGGCCGGGTCCATCGTCTCCTGGTGGAACGAGTTGGGGTCGTAACCCCACGCGTTGACGATGAGCGGCGCGAAGATGGCGATCAGGATCAACAGAATGATCACGATGCCGCCGGCCATCGCGGCCTTGTCCCGCTTGAGCCGGCGCCAGGCGATCTGGCCTAGGGAGCGTCCTTCGATGGCCTTCTGGGAGCCCTCGGCTTCAGCCGGCGGCTCCCCGACAGGGACCTGATCGGAAATGGACGCGTCGGGGCCAACGACCATCAGTTGCCCGGTCCTTTCCCCGGCCGCCGCGCGCAGGTGACCGTGCTGCCCGCAGGCTGGACCGGTCCCCGCCGCGTCGACAACCGATCGGTTGGCGCGTACGTGGAGAGTTCGTGGTGACCGCCCGACTGGGGTGAGCCGAACGGGCGCGCGAACGACAGCGGCGATGTGCCACTGCGTACCGAACAATTTCTCGCGTCGTCGCTCAGCGTCAAGGGCGGGGGAGGGGCGTAACCAACTTCAGGCCTGCCCGTAATGACAATGTGACCTGCCAACTCGGAACCTCGGGTAATCGGGGGATGACGCTGTGCCCAGACGTGAGAACGTCTTCGGTGTGACGGTCATGCTGGCACACGTAACGGGCAGCGTCACATCGGCCCCCAGTCTTGAGCCGGACAGCTTGCCCAGATTTGCCCGATGAGTGGCTTTTGGTATGTCTAAGTTGCAGTGATTTGCGGCTTGTGGCGGCGCGGAAGTGACTCAGACCGCACGCCGGCCCTCGAAGGCCCGGCCCAAGGTGATCTCGTCGGCGTACTCCAGGTCGCCACCCACCGGCAGGCCGCTGGCCAGCCGGGTGACGTCGATGCCCATCGGCTTGACCAGCAGCGCGATGTAGGTCGCAGTGGCCTCACCCTCGGTATTCGGATCGGTGGCCAGGATGAGTTCCTTGACCTCGCCCGAACCGAGCCGGCTCATCAGCTCGCGGACCTTCAGGTTGTCGGGGCCGATGCCCTCGAGCGGATTGATCGCCCCGCCGAGAACGTGATAACGGCCGCGGAACTCGCCGGTGCGCTCGATCGCCACCACGTCTTTCGGCTCTTCGACGACACAGAGGAACTCGTCGGTACGCCGGGGGTCACGGCAGATGCGGCACTGCTCCGACTCGGCCACGTTGTAGCACGTGGTGCAGAACCGCACCTGGTCCTTGACCCGGTTGAGCACGGTGGCCAGCCGGGTGACGTCGGCGGGGTCGGCCGAGAGGATGTGGAACGCGATCCGCTGTGCGCTCTTCGGGCCGACACCCGGTAGGCGCCCCAGCTCGTCGATCAGGTCCTGGATCGCGCCTTCGTACACGGCGGTTCCGTCTCTAGAAGCCGGGCAGGCCGAGGCCGCCCATCCCACCGCTGACCGGGCCCATCTTCTCCTCGGTGAGGGTCCGCACGGCCTCGGTGGCGTTGTGCAGGGCCGCGACGACCAGGTCCTCGAGGGTCTCGACGTCGTCCGGGTCGACCGCCTTGGGGTCGATCTTGATGCTGACGACCTCACCGGTGCCGCTCAGCGTGGCCGTGACCAGCCCACCGCCGGCGGTGCCGGTCACCTCGGCCTCGGCCAGCTCAGCCTGCGCGTCGGCGATCTGCTGCTGCATCTTCTGCGCCTGCTTCATCAGCTGCTGCAGGTTGGGCTGTCCACCGGGGCGCACGGGTGACTCCTCTGTCGTCGTTAACCGTCGGTCTCTATAGAGAGTAGTGGTGTGATCGCCCTCCTCGCGGGCGAGGTGGTCACCAGGCGGCTGCTTCAATGCCTGTTTCTCTTGTTGCTATCGAGACGGGCCTACTTGAGGTCGATCTCACCGATCCGCTCGGCACCGAGCGCCTCGTGCAACAAGGCGAATGCCTGCTGCTCACTGCTCTGGCGCGCGGTCCTCTCGTCGATCACTTCGTCCGTGGGCTCGTCACCGGGATCGAACCCCTCGAACCGGACGCCGTTCCCGCCCTTCTGGCGGCCCGGGCCGTCGTACTCCGGGTCGAAGGGCGGCTCCTCCGCCCAGTCGGCTTCCGGCCGGGCCGGTGCCGCCGCGGGGGCGGCTTGGGCGGTGGCGCTCTTCCCCCGGTTGGCGGCGGCGCGGGCGGCGGCTCGGGCTGCCGCGGCCGCTCCCCCGCTGGGCGCCGCTGGGGTCGTGCGCGGGGCCGGCGCTGGTCGCGCGGCCGGGGCGGCGGGTGTCGCCGGCGCGCTCGCCGCGTAGGCGGGCGCGGTCGGCGCCGGGTCGGGGGCTGGCTCCGGGGGCCCGGCGGCCACCGGCGGGGCCACGGTCTCGGGCCAGTCCAGGTCGTCACCGGCGGCGTTGTCGGCCGCGTGGCCGCCGGGTTGGGCGGTCTCCGGCCAGTCGTCTTCGTCCGTCGCCGAGGCGGGGACCGCCGCTTGGCGACTCCGCCGGTCGCTGTCCGCGGGTCCGCTCGAACTCCTGGCAGCCGTCGGCCGCCCGCTGACCGCCGGCCGGTTCGGGCTCCCCGACGCCTGCCGCTCCTCGGTGACTGCGGTGCCCGGCGCTCGCGGGTCGCTTTCCGGGGGCCGGTTCGGGCTCCCCGCGCGCACCCCGGAACCGGCGCTGGCCGCCGTAGGCCGCTCGCGGTCCGGTGCCAGGTTCGGGCTCCCCGCCGTCGGGCGGTCACTGTCCGCGGGGCGGTTCGAGCTCTCCGACCCGGCCCGCACGCCGGCAACAGTGGTGCCGTCCGCGGCGCGGACGGGTCCGCCACCGGCGACCCTTGCCGGCCCAGCGCCGACGCCGCCCGGATCCGGCGACCCAACGCGGTCGCCGATGTGAGCCGGGCCGTTGCCGTCCCGCCTCGCGGGCTCATCGGCTCCGCTGCCCCCGATGAACCCCGATGACGCCAACTGCCAACGACCACTGCCTGCGCCGTCCTCGACGAACGCGGACCGCGCCTGCCGCCGCTCCGCATCGCCGTCCCGCCGGGGATCGCGGTCACCGTCCCCGTCCGGAGCGTCAGCTCCCGGCTCCTCGCGGTCACCGCGGATGAGACGCGTCGGCCGTTCGCCATCGGCAACGTCGGGACTGCCGGCTGCCGCCGGCGCTGACCGCGCCGCGTAGGCCCCTGCGTTGGTCGGCGCTGACCCCGCCGGGTTGACCGCCGCTTCCGCGGCAGCGTAGGCCGGCGCTGACCCCGCCGGGTGGCCGGTCGCGTCCACCGCCGGGTTCGCCGGCGCTGACGGCGCCGCGTTGGCGCGCCCTAATGGCGCCGCGTCCGCCGCCGCGTTCGCCGGCGCTGACGGCGCCGCGTTGGCCCGCCCTGACGGCGCCGCGTAGGCCGACGCTGACCCCGCCGCGCGGGCGGTCGCGTCCACCACCGCGTTCGCCGGCGCTGACGGCGCCGCGTTGGCCCGCCCTGACGGCGCCGCGTAGGCCGACGCTAACGCCGCCGCGTGGGCGGTCGCGTCCACCGCCGCGTCGGTGGCGCCGACGCCGGCCGATACCGTCGCGGTCCCGTCGCCGGTTGCCGTATCCGTGGCGGACAGTGCGCCCGGGTGGTCTTCGTCCGAGCGGTCGCCGGAGGCGCCGCTCTCCCCTCGCGTGCTCGACGAGCGCTCCCGCGCTCCCCGCCCCGCGGGCCTGCCGCCCGGCGCGGCGCCGTTGCCACCGGTGTCGCGGCCGGCGGCCGGCGGCTCCGGTGCGCGCTCCGGCGCCGGACCGCCGCCGCGCTGGTCGCCGGCGACCTCGCAGCGGATTTGCCAACGCTCGCCGAGTACCTCGTAGATGGCCTCGAGCACCGGCTCCGGATCCTTCGCCAAGGTGCTGGCGTGGAAGGAATGCCGGAAGGTGAGCACCAGGGTGTCGCCGTCGATGTCGCGGACGGTTGCCTCTGTGGCGAGGGCCGCGATCCGCTTGTGGTTGACCCGGACCATGGCGACGACCTCGTCCCAGACCCGGCGCACCGCGGCGGCGTCGCGCGCGCCCTCGGCTCCCTGCGGAATGACCGGCTCCGGTGTCGCGGGGTCCGCCATCACGGCCTGCGGCGGCACGCGCCGCGGCTCGCTGGCGGCGGCCACCGGCTCGTCGGACCACTCGCCCCGGCGCTGATCGGATTCGGACCCGACTAGGTCAGTTGGGCTCGCCGTTTCACTCGCGGCCGCCGGCGCGTCATCGGCCGCGTCCGGCCCAGACCGGGCGGCGGAACTCGCACCTAGGACCGCTGCGGCGTCATCCACCGAAACCGGCGCGTCCGGCCCAGGCCGACCGACCGCCGCGGCGTCGTCCGCGGAACCCGGCCCTGGCCGTGCGTCGGAACCGCCGCGGCCCGCGACGTCATCC
>NZ_JBFAIU010000369.1:0-7103 GCF_040654855.1 Asanoa sp. NPDC050611 | reverse complement strand
TGTGCATCGTCCGGTGGGCTAGCAGGTGCCGGTGGTACGCCGCGACGCGCGCCAGCGGCGATCGGTGACACCGCCCGCACCGCCCTCAGCGAGATGCGCCGGCTGCTCGGCGTGCTCCGGGAGGACGTCGAGGCCGAGGACGAGCTGCGCCGGCCCCAGCCCGGACTCCGCCAGCTCTACCCGCTGCTCGACGAGGTCCGCGACGCCGGATCGACGGGCGTGCGACTGATCGTGTCGGGCCGGGTCGAACCCCTCGACCACGGCCTCGAACTGACCGCGTACCGGATCGTCCAGGAAGCCCTGACCAACGCGCGACGGCACGCACCCGGCGCCTCCGTCGACGTCGAGCTGCACTACGGCGAGGACGAGCTGTGCGTCCGCGTCCACGACAACGGACCGGGCCTACCCCGCGTCGAGCCCCCGACCGCGGACGCCGACCATGCCGGCCACGGGTTGGCCGGGATGCGCGAGCGGGTCGCGATGGCCGGTGGGCAGGTCATCGTCGGACCGGGTCCCGGTGGCGGATTCATGGTGGAGGCGCTCCTGCCGACGAAGGGAGCACCGACATGACGCGCATCGTGGTCGTCGACGACCAGGACGTGGTCCGCGCGGCCTTCGAGGTGCTGCTCGGGACACAACCGGACTTCGCGGTCGTCGGATCCGCCGCCGACGGCCAACGCGCCGTGCGGTTGTGCCGCGAGCTGAGTCCGGACGTCGTCCTGATGGACATCCGCATGCCGGGAATGGACGGTATCGAGGCGACCCGGCGCATCATCGCCGACCGGGAGCACGAGGCGCCCCGGGTGCTGATCCTCACCACCTTCGACCTCGACGAGCACGTGTACGACGCCCTGGACGCGGGAGCGAGCGGATTCCTCCTCAAGGACGCCACGGCCGAACGCCTCTTCGACGCGGTCCGCGTGGTCGCCGCCGGCGGGGCCCTGCTGGCACCGACGGTCACGCGCCGGCTGGTGGCGGAGTTCTCCCGGCTCGGCAACCGCCGGCGGGAACCGGACGCGGTGCTGCGCACCCTGACGGCGCGAGAGACCGAAGTGCTGCGCCTGCTCGCCGAAGGACTGTCCAACACGGAGATCGCCGGGCGGCTGGTGGTCGGCGAGGAAACGGTCAAGTCGCACGTGAGCCGGGTCCTGGCGAAGCTGGGCCTGCGCGACCGGACGCAGGCGGTGGTCGTCGCATACGAATCGGGCCTGATCGTCCCCGGGGACCGCTGAGCCCGTCACCCGACCCGCGAGCGGTGCCGCGACCGCAGGAACGCGACCGCGACCGGCAGCAGCGACACGGCCACGATCCCGATGAGGATCAGCTCGATGTGGTTGTGGACGAACGCGACCTGGCCGAGGAAGTAGCCGAGCGCGGTCACGCCGCATCCCCACAGGACGCCGCCGAGGACGTTGAACCAGCTGAACGTGCGGTACGGCATCCGGCTCGCGCCGGCGACGATCGGTGTGAAGGTGCGGACCACGGGGACGAACCGGGCCAGGACGATCGACCGGGCGCCGTGCCGGCGGAAGAACCCCTCGGCGCGTTCGAGGTTCTCTCGCTTGAACAGGCGCGAGTCGGGGCGGCGGAACAACCGGGGGCCGACGCGGCGGCCGAACAGATAGCCGACCTGATCACCGGCGATCGCGGCGATGGCGATCAGCACGCAGGCGAGCCACAGCGGCAGGTGCACGTAACGGCCGTCGGCGATCAGCAGCCCGACGGTGAACAGCAGCGAGTCGCCTGGCAGGAAGAAGCCGATGAGCAGGCCAGACTCGGCGAACACGGCGGCCAGCACCCCGGCGACGCCGAGGGTGGAGATCAGCCACTGTGGGTCGAGGACGTTCACGGGCGTTCGACCGCCCGGCGGATACGCACGAGCCGCCCGGCGAGCGCGACAACGGCAACGGCGGCGGCCGCGATCACGAGGCTGGCCAGCACGTCGGCCGGGTAGTGCACGCCCACCCAGATCCGGGCCAGACCGATCACAGTGGCGCCGACCAGGAGCAGTGCGCCGAGCCTGCGGTCGAGGAACCAGCCGACGGCCAACGCCACCGCGAACGCCGCGGTGGCGTGGTCGCTCGGCAGGGAGGTGCCCGGGCCGTGGGGGATCAGCTGGTGGACGTGGTGCGACTGGAACGGTCGCTGCTCCAGGCCGAGGCCCGCGACGGCGACGCCGAGCAGGAAGGCCAGTGCCAGCGTGGCCGCGATCTCGGCGACCTGCCGGTGCTGGCGGCGCCGCAACGCCCACGCGACCCGGACGGCGGCGACGGCGAACAGCACCGCGATCAGCCAGATCGCCGCGAACTCGATCGGGTCGTCGACGGCGTCGATCCGGCCGGCAAGCGAGTTGATCGACTGGAACAGCGCGTAGTTCACCCGACCCAACCTCCTACAACTTGTAGGTGCTGTCAAACCTACAACGTGTAGGTGCTACGGTCGTGGCGTAGGGGGTGGACCGATGGCGTTGACCGCCGGAGCCGGACGCCGGCCCCACGGCTCACTCGAAGCCGAGATTCTGGCGACGCTCGCCGCTGCCACCGAGCCGATGAGCGCCGCCGACGTGCAGCGGGCGCTGCCGCACGACCTGGCGTACAACACCGTGCAGACGATCCTGATCCGGCTGCTCGAGAAGGACGCCGTCCAGCGGCGGCCACGGGGGAGAGGGCACGTCTACTGGGTGCGCCACGCCGAAGCCGCCGAGGCCGCCCGCCGGATGCGGGCCACCCTCGCCGGCCGGCCCGACCGCGCCGCCGTGCTCCAGCAGTTCGCCGCCGGGCTCGACGACGCCGACGCCGAGATGCTGCGCGCCCTGCTCGCCGAACCGCCGGAGGCCACGTGACCTTCGCCGTCTACCTGCCCGCCGCGCTCTCGCTGCTGCTCGTCGCGGTCTCGCGGGCCGCGGCCCGGCACACCTCACCCGCCGCGGTGACCCGCGGGCTCGCCCTGGCCGCCGCCGGCACAGCGATCGCGTACGCCGCCTGCCTGAGCTTCCTCGCCCTGACCCTGCTCGACGACCTCCCGCCGTTGGCCGCCTTCGACCACCTGCCCGGTCTGCCCAGGCCCGTCCCGGGACCGATCGCCCTGGCCGCGGCCGGGTTGCTCGGCTGGAGCGCCTGGCGGCTGCTCCGCGACCTGCGGATCCGCCGCGACACCCACCGCAGGCTGCGATCCGTGGGCAGTCCCGACGCGGGCGGGCTCGTCGTCGCCGACTGGGCGGCACCGCACGCCGTCGCGGTTCCCGGAAGGCCGGGCCACGTGCTGATCACCACGGGTCTGCTGCGGACCCTCGACGGCCGCGAGCGTGCGGTCGTGCTCGCGCACGAGCAGGCCCATCTGCGACACGGTCACCACCGCTTCACCGCCGTGGCAGCCGCTGCCGCGGCCGTCAACCCGCTGCTCGCGCCGCTGCGCGACGCGGTCGCCCACCACGCCGAGCGGTGGGCCGACGAAGAGGCCGCGAGCCAGGTCGGCGACCGCGGGCTCGTCGCGCGGTGCGTGGCCAAAGCCGCGCTGGCCGCGACCCCGGTGCTCGGCCTCGGCGGCGCCAGCGTGGTCGGCCGCGTCCGCGCCCTGCGGAGCCCCGCGCCGGACGGACGCTGGACCCGGTTGGCCGGGCCGGCCGCGATCGTCGCCATGATCGCGGCGGTCACCGCCACCGCCGCCGTCGAGTTCGCAGCGGTCGCGAGCGCCTGGCTCCACGCCGTCTGAAACCGCAGGAGACCTTGCGCTCGCGCTGCTCGTCGAGGGCGTCGGGATCGCCTACGTCATGGTCATCTCCGTCCTCAACGCCGCACCGAGAACGGACCCGCGCCGCGATCAGCCGATGAGGCGGTCCGGCGGCCGCCGCTGGCTTGGCGCGGCACCGAAGCCGGTGGTCAAGGAGGCATCGGTCGCGAGGAGTTCCGCGACACCCGTGATTTCCAGTACCCGGGCCACGGTGCCGCTCGCCCCGGTCAGGTGCAGCGATCCGCCGGCGCGTTGGCAACGAGTTGCGGCGGCGATCAGCGCGGAGATTCCGCGCGAGTCACAAAAGGCGAGCTCTTCCAGGTTGGCGACGATCCGGGTGTGACCATGGGCCAGCTGGTCATCGAGGCAGGCCACCAGCTGCGGCGCGCTTTCCATGTCCAGCTCGCCGGCCAGATGGAGGACGCTGCCGATCGGGTCATGGGTGACGGAGATTGTCAGCACCGTGCCGCTCCTGAGTTATCGGTGGGTTCGCGGAGATTGGTGCGGGACCGGGGGTCTGGTCATGGTTCGCCGCTTGAACCGAGGGAGCCGCTGATACTGATCGTAGTCCCCGTCGCGTCGCTGTGGATGCGCAGATCGTCGCTTGCCTGCTGGGCAAGCCACAGGCCCATACCACCCGTCGGGGACGGTTGTGGCCGCCGGTGTGGCCGCAGGTAGGGGGTGGCGTCGAAGCCCGGGCCGTGATCGACGATCTGGCAGAGCAGGGCACCGTCGCGCCACAGGAGCAGCTGTCCGGTCCCTCCGCCGTGTCGCACGGCATTGGTCATGGCCTCGTTGACCGCCACAAGGAAGTCATCGAGGCTGTCCATGCTCATGCGACAGCGGCGCGCGAACGCCCCGACCTGGTGCCGGACTGCGGCGACGGTGGCACGGTCGAAGGCAGCCTTCAACAACAACGTGTAACCGGCCACCGCGGGATCGGTGGGGTCGAACTGTGTCACGCCACCTCCGCTTGTGCCGCGCTGCCCGTGTCCTTAACCGCACGACCCGGACATAAACCTCGTCAACGGGAGTGACTCACGGTGGGAGCTCAGTTCGCCGTCGACAGGAAGACCGTCGAGTGCGCGCCGAGCTTGGCGCGGACCTGCTCGGCGTCGGGGTGGCCGGCGTTGTCGAGCAGCTCCAGCGAGCGCCGCCAGCTCGCCTGCGCCGCTTTCGGGCGGCCCAGTGCCTGCTCGGCGTCGCCGATGTGGTCCAGCACCGTGGCCGTGAGGTAGGTGTCGCCGACGTCCTCGAAGAGCAGCAGCGCCGACCGGAAGTAGGCCAGGGCCGTGTCGTGGTCGCCGCCGCCGTGGTGGACGACGCCGAGGCTGTCCAGGGTGTGCGCCTCGCCGATCGCGTTGCCCGTCTCGCGGTGGATCTCCAGTGCCGCCGCGCAGTACTCCGCCGCCTCGTCGTACTCGCCGAAATGTGCGTGGTGCCAGCCGATCGAGTTGAGCGCACTGGCCTGGCCGGCCAGCTGGCCGGTGGTCCGGCACAGCTCCAGCGCCTCCAGGCTGTGCCGGATCGCGGCGCGGTGGTCGCCCTGGAGCGTGCCGAGGAAGCCGAGCCCGAACTGGGCACTCGTCTGGCCGTTGTGGTCGCCGAGGGCCGCGAACTCCCGCAGCGACGCCGACAGGTTCGCCCGGGCCTCGTGGTGGTGACCGAGGTGGGTCTGCGCGCCGCCGAGGGCGCGCAGTGCCTGGGCCCGGCCGGCGCGGTCGGCGGCCCGGTCGGCCGCGGCCAGCGCGGTGGTCTGCGCGCGGAGCTGGTCCGCGAAGAGACCCCGCCGGTTGAGGTACGTGATCATCGACCACGCGATGCGCCAGGCGTGGCGGTCGAAACCGGTGGCCGCCGCCTCGTCCAGGATGGACATCAGCACCGGGCGTTCGACCGCGAGCCACGCCGTCGCCGCGGCCCGGTCCGCCGGCCGCTGCACGACGACGTCCGGCGGCGGGCCCTCCAGCGTGATCGGCTCGAGATGCGGCTCCATGATCAGCGTGTTGGCCGCGTGGGTGCTGTGCAGGTAGTGGTCGAACATCCGGCTCCGGGCGGCGAGCCGGTCGGCGTCGCTGTCGACTGTGGAGACGAGCTCGGCCGCGTACGACCGCAGGAGGTCGTGAACGGTGAACCGCTCCGGCGCGCTCTCTTCGACGAGGTTGGTGTTGACCAGCTCGGCCAGGTGCGCGCGGGCCGTCTGCACCGGCTCGCCCAGGAGGCTGGCGGCCGCCGCCGTCGCGATGTCGGCGCCGGGATGCAGGCCGAGCAGGCGGAACAGCCGCGCCGACCCGTCGTCGAGGCCCTGGTAGGACCAGGAGAAGACGGTGCGGACATCGGTGGAGGCGTCGTTGCCGGACAGCGCCGCGAGCCCGCCCGCGGTCCGGTCGGGCGTCGACCGGCGGCTCGCGTGGGCCGACACGATGCTCAGCGCGAGCGGGAGGCCGGCACACCGGTCGACGAGGTCGTCCACCGAGCCGGGCCGGGCCTGCGTGCGGGCGGCGCCGAGCCGGCGGCGGATCAGCTCCCGCGCCTCGGCGACGCCCAACAGCCCGAGCGGCAGGGGATGCGCGTCGTCGAGGGCGACGAGCGACGTCAGCCGCCGCCGGCTGGTCACCGCGACCAGCGCGGTGCCGCTGCCCGGGATCAGCGGGCGCACCTGGTCGGCGTCGCGGGCGTTGTCGAGCACGACCAGGACGCGCATCTCGGCCAGCAGGCTGCGGAACAGCCCGATCTGGGCGTCGAGGTCGGTGGGGATCCGTGGCTGCGGCACGCCCAGCGCGTCGAGCAGGCACCGCACGGCCTCGCCCGTGGTCACCGGCGCGCCGCCCGGTGAGTAGCCGCGCAGGTTGACGAACAGCTGACCGTCCGGAAACCGGTCGACGGCGCCGTGCGCCCACTGCGTGACCAGGGTGGTCTTGCCGATGCCACCAGGGCCGTCGACGGCCGCGATCACGACGCGCTTTCCGCGCACGGCCTCGTCGGCCAGTGCGTCGAGCTGGGCCATCTCCTGCGTACGGCCGACGAAGTGCCGGATCGGGGCGGGGAGCTGGCGCGGGACGACCCGCCGGCGCACCGGCGGTGGCAGCGACACCGGCACCGACTCGGCGGGGACCGGCGGCCGTGCGTCCGTGGCCGGCGGCACCTGGCCGCGCAGCACCCGCAGGTGGGCGTCGTGCAGCTCGGCGCCCGGCTCGATGCCCAGCTCCCCGGCCAGCCGGTCCCGGACCTCGGCGAACAGCGCCAGCGCGGCCGCCTGACCACCGGACCCGGCGAGCGCGAGGATCAGCCGGGCCGCCAGCCCCTCGTGCAACGGCTCGCCGTCGAACGCCGCACCGACCCGCTCGACGGCCTCGTCGTGGCGGCCCGCCGCGATC
>NZ_JBFAIU010000368.1:0-7167 GCF_040654855.1 Asanoa sp. NPDC050611 | reverse complement strand
GCACGAACGGTGCCAGGGCGGGCCAGGGCTCGACGGGGTTGTCCGGCTTGTCGACCCCGACCGAGCTGGCCAAGGCGCTCGCCGGGTTCCTGTTCGACGACGAGCGGGCCATGGTGCGCATCGACATGAGTGAGTACGGCGAGAAGCACAGCGTCGCCCGGCTCGTCGGCGCGCCGCCCGGTTACGTCGGTTACGAGGAGGGCGGGCAGCTGACCGAGGCGGTGCGCCGCCGGCCGTACTCGGTGATCCTGCTCGACGAGGTCGAGAAGGCCCACCCGGACGTCTTCGACGTGCTGCTGCAGGTGCTCGACGACGGCCGGCTGACCGACGGCCAGGGGCGCACCGTCGACTTCCGCAACGCCATCCTGATCCTCACGTCCAACTTGGGCTCGACGTTGATCGCCGACCCGACGCTGGGCGAGGAGCAGCGGCGCGAGGCGGTGCTCGCGGTGGTCCGCGCGCACTTCAAGCCGGAGTTCCTCAACCGGCTCGACGACATCGTGGTGTTCTCCGCGCTGTCGGGGCCGCAGCTGCGGGCGATCGTCGACATCCAGCTCGACCTTCTGCGCCGGCGGCTGGCCGAGCGGCGGCTCACGCTCGACGTCACCGACGCCGCCCGGGCCTGGTTGGCGGAGCACGGCTACGACCCGATCTACGGCGCCCGGCCGCTGCGCCGGCTGGTGCAGTCGGCGATCGGTGACAGCCTGGCCAAGGCGCTGCTCGCCGGCGAGATCCGTGACGGTGACACCGTCTCGGTCGACCTGGCCGACACCAAGGACGGGCTGACCGTGATGGCGCTGGTCGCCTGATCGCTGGAAGTTCCCGGGGCGACAGACTGGCGCGGTACCGGTACCTTGATCTTCACTCATTGTGATGTTTCGAGGAAGGAGTGCCGTGTCGGAGATCGCCCCCGGTCCGGACCGTGCCCGACCGCCGGGCACAGTCCGGATTTCCAGCTACCTGCTCTACGCGGTCGCGGTCGTCGAGGTCATCAGCCTGATCGTGACCCTCGCGACGTTGAGCTCGTTCCGCCAGGCGTTGACCGACGCGTACGCGGGCACGGAGCTCGAAGGCAGCGCGGATACCGCCGCGGTCGTCGTGGTGGTGGTCATCGGCGTCCTCGCGCTCCTCATCGGCGTCGGCCTGGTCGTGCTCGGGTTCCTGAACCTGCGCGGGAAGAACGCGTCCCGGATCGTCACCTGGGTCGTTGGTGGCCTGTTCGTGCTCTGCTGCGGGCTCAGCGCGGCTGGGAACGCCGCCGGCAGCGCCATGAACCTGGAGAGCTCCGGCGACGTGCCGGACGCACAGGCGAAGATCGACGCCGCGATGCCCGGCTGGTACGGACCGGTCAACATGGTCCTGCTGATCATCCCGATCCTGTGTGTGCTGGGCGCGCTGATCCTGCTGGCGCTGCCGGCCTCGAACGAGTGGTTCAAGCCGCGCGCGGCCACCTGGGAGCCGCCGACACCGGGCTACCCGGTGATGCCCGGCTCGAGCTACCCGACCCCGCCTTACCCGCAGGGCGGCGAGCCGCCGTTGCCGCCCGCCCCGCCGGCGGCGCCGCCCGCTCCGACCGGCGAACCGCCGGAAACACCGGCACCGCCCCGCTAGCCAGCGCGATCGGGGCCTTCCGAGTAGGTTCGGCCACAACGGATGTACCGGAGGGCCCCGTGTCGTACCCAGCGCAACCGCTCGTGCAGCAGCCGCCGACGACGTCCCCGCGTCCGCCGGGCCCGGTCCGCGGCGCGGCCGTCCTGCTGCTGGTGATGGCGCTCGGCGGTCTGGTCTACGGCGGCATCGGTCTCGCACTGATGCCCGGCATCGTCGAACGGTTCCAGTCGGCCGCGACGGCCAGCGGGATCCCGGTCGACGACATCAACGGCGGCACGACGCTGTTGCGCGGCGTGCCGATCGCCGCGGCGTTCGTGAGCGTGGTGGCCATGGTGCTGCTGGCCGTGCTCGCGGTCGGCATCATGCGTGGCAACGCCGGGGTGCGGATCGCGACCTGGATCGTCTGCGGCATCGGCCTCGTCTCCGGCGGCCTCGCCGCGCTCTTCGGCTTCGTGCAGCGGGTCGGTTCGTTCGACAACGACGCGATGCTGGTCGCGATCGACGGCGCCCACCCGGGCTGGTGGCCGTGGACCAGCGCGGCCCTTTCCGTGGTGCAGGCGCTGGGCTACGTTGTGGTGGCGCTGCTGCTGGCCACACCGGCGGCAACCGCGTACTTCCGGCGCACGTCGTCGCTTCCCCCGAGCCCCACCGGCGCGCCGACACCACCACCCCCGCCCCCGGTCGACCCGACGGACTGGCAACGCCCGGACCCGCCGGCGACCACCCCCGCCGCCATGTGAGGACCCGTGCCGACCGCACTCGTCACCGGCGCCAGCTCCGGCATCGGCGCGGCCTTCGCCCGCCGCCTGGCCGCCGATGGTTACCGGCTGGTACTCGTCGCCCGTGACGCCGAACGGCTCGCCGCCGTCGCGGCGACGGCCGGCGACACCGCCGAGGTGCTGACCGCCGACCTGTCGACCGAGGCCGGGCTGGCCGCGGTGGCGCAACGGCTGCACGACGATCAGGTCGACCTGCTGGTCAACAACGCCGGTGCCACCCTCAACCGGTCGTTCCTCAAGACGACCGCCGAGGACGAGGCTTGGTTGCTGCACCTCAACATCCACGCCGTCATGCGGCTCACCCACGCCGCCCTGCCGGGCATGACCAGCCGCGGTAAAGGGGCTGTGATCAATGTCTCGTCGGCGTCGTCGTTCGCGCCGGTCATGCCGGGTTCGACCTATCCCGCGAGCAAGGCCTGGGTCACCCATTTCAGTGAGTCGATCGGGCGCGCGGTGGGCCGGTCCGGGGTCCGTGTGATGGCGTTGTGCCCCGGATACACGCGCACCGAATTCCACACCAGAGCCGGCATCGACATGTCGAAAACACCGTCCTGGATGTGGTTGCGGGCCGACGATGTGGTCGCACACGCGATGCGCGACCTGGCCCGTGGTCGGCTGGTCAGCGTGCCGGACTGGAAATACAAGGTGGCCGTGTTCGGCATGCGGCACGCACCGCGCGGCATCTTCGCCCGAGTCGCCAAGGACACCCGCGGTCGCGACGGTCGGTGACCATCGACACGGGAGTCCGTGATCCGTCAGAGTTCGCTATCGGGCGAAATTTCCCGATCGCTGGTGGGCCGCCCAGCAGGTTCACAGGATCGACCAGTACGCTTACGCCTCATGGGGGACCACGACGACCTGCGTAAATTCATCACTGAGCTTGCCGTTGTGCATGGCCGGGTGGTGCTGTCCTCGGGTCAGGAGGCCGACTGGTATGTCGACCTTCGTCGCGTGTCTCTTCACTATGCGTCCGCACCTCTGGTCGGACGCGTCATGCTCGACCTGACTTCCGACTTGGACTTCGACGCTGTGGGTGGCCTCACCCTCGGTGCCGACCCGGTGGCGACCGCCATGATGCATGCGGCGGCGGCAACCGGGCGGCCACTCGACGCGTTCGTCGTCCGCAAGACGGCCAAGGCGCACGGTCTCCAACGCCGGATCGAGGGTCCTGATGTTGCCGGACGACGGGTGCTGGTCGTGGAAGACGCCTCCACGACCGGGGGAAGTCCGTTGACCGCAGTCGAGGCGCTCCGGGAAGCCGGGGCCGAGGTGGTTGGCGTAGCGGTTATCGTCGATCGGGGAGGCGGTTCCGCCGTTCGGGCGGCCGGCCTCACCTACAAGGCGGCCTACTCGATGGCTGACCTCGGCCTAGTGGCGTAAAAGTTTGCCGATTCGGACCTGCTCATATGCAGGCGGGTCGATGCTGTAAGTGGAAGGATGGAATACGTGGGAACTGCGTTGGCTGAAATGACCATGCCTCAGATCTCGCCGCTTGCCGGCGAGCCGATCGAACGCGCCGACGCCGAGCGCCTCGCCGGGGTGCTCAAGGCGCTCGCTGACCCGGCCCGACTGCGGCTGCTGAGCCTCATCCAGTCGGCACCGGAAGGCGAGGCCTGCGTCTGCGACCTGACCGCACCGCTCGGCCTCTCCCAGCCGACCGTGAGCCACCACCTCCGGATCCTGACCGAGGCGGGGCTGCTCGAGCGGGAGAAGCGCGGCGTGTGGGCCTACTACCGGCTCGTGCCGTCGGCCATCGCGACGATCGCCGACCTGCTGACCCCGCCGCGCAAGCGGGCCACCAAGAAGGCCCCTCGCTGAGGCGGTGACCGCCACTGGCCCGGCGCCGACGATGAGACTCGACGCCGGGTCCGCTGACGAGCCTGACCTCCGCGACCAGCTCGCCGAGGTCGGCGCCGCGGTGGTCCGTGCCGGCCTGGTGGTCGGCTCCGGCGGCAACCTCTCTGCCCGATCGCCGGGCAGCGATGCCTGCTGGGTGACCGGCGCGGGCACCTGGCTCGACAAACTCGCGCGCCCGTCGTTCGTCCGTGTGCGGATCAGCGACGGCGCCACCCTGCCCGCCGGCGACGCATCGTCCGCCGGCCAGGCGGCGTACCCGACGCTGCCGCCGAGCTCCGAGGTCGCACTGCACCTCGCCACCTACCGGGCCCGCCCCGACGTGTCAGCGATCGTCCACCTGCACCCGCAGACGGCCCTGCTCCTGGACGCCCTGGGCGAACGCATCCGGCTGGTCACCACGGACCACGCCTTCTACGTGCGCCGGGTGGGGACGGTCCCGTTCTTCCCGCCGGGCACGATCGAGCTGGCGGAGGCCGCGGCCGATGCCGCGCGGGACGGCACCAACTGCTTCGTCCTGAGCCGGCACGGCTGTTCAGTGCTGGCGGACAGCGTCGAGCTGGCCCTCAAGCGGGCCCACAACCTCGAGGAAGCGGCCCAGCTCACCTATCGCGCCCTCGCCCTGGGCCGCGCCGCCGACCTGGTGGACCAGCCACCGCCGGCCGGCGCGTAGCTTGGCCCTCGTTCAAGCAGCGCGGCGCCCGCGTATCGCTGGCCCTTCGTCCTGGGCCGGGCCGTCGACCTGGTGGACCAGCCACCGCCGGCTGGCAGGTAGCTGGGCCCTCGAGTAAGCGGCGCGGAGCGCGCGTGTCCTAGTCCTTCGCCTTGGGCCGGGCCGCCGAGCTGACGGACCAGCCACCGCCGGCTGGCGCGTAGCTGGACCCTCGATCAAGCAGCGCGGCGCCCGCGTATCGCTGGCCCTTCGCCCTGGCCGGGCCGCCGACCTGACGGACCACCCACCGCCGGCCGACGCGTAGCTGGGCCCTCGAGTAAGCGGCGCGGAGCGCGCGTGTCCTAGCCCTTCGTCCCGGGCCGGGCCGCCGACCTGATGGACCAGCCATCGCCGGCTGGCGCCCTAGAAGCGCGGCGATCGCTCGCCGTCGTAGCCCTCGGTCGGGCGGCCCGAGTTGACGCTCTGCCGCCGGTGCTTTGAGGGTTTGAGCTTGGCCGGCGGCGGAGCTGGCAGCGGAGCGAAGCGCAGCGGTGTCCGGCGGGAGCGACGGTCGTGCCCCAGGCGGACCCGGGACCGCCGGATCCCGCTCTTCGATCTGAAGTTCTATTCGGCCCGGTGGCTGCCGCGGTGGCCGCGGTGACGCTCCTCCGCGATGGCGTCGGCGATGCCGGCCACGGGGGCGACGCCGATGACTGCCAGTTCTTCGGCGCGCTTGCGGGCGCGGCGGTCGCGGATCACCTCGATGATGATCGGCAGCACCGAGATCAGCACGATCAGTGCGACGAACGGCAGGATGTAGCGGTCGATGTGCGTGCCGATGGCGTCGTAGATCTTCCCGGCCAGCAGGTAGCCGATCAGCAGGATGCCGTCGGTCCAGAGGACCGCGCCGACCACGTTCCAGACGAAGAACTGCTTCGCCGGCATGCCGAGGACCCCGGCGACCGGGTTGAGGAACGTGCGGACGATCGGGATGAACCGGGCCAGCACGACGGCCTTGGCCGGGCCGAACTTCTGGAAGTAGTGCTCGGCCTTCGCCACGTACTCCCGCTTGAACAGGCGCGAGTCGGGCTTGTCGAACATCCGCGTGCCGTAGCGGGCCCCGAGGTAGTGGCCGAGCTGGGCGCCGGCGATCGCGCACAGCGGTGCGCCGATCAGCAGGCCCGCCAGGGACAGCCGGGTGCCGCCGCCGAAGATCGCGTCCGCCACCGGGGTCGCCGCGACGCCGGCCAGGAAGAGCAGCGAGTCGCCGGGGAAGAAGAAGCCGACCAGCAGGCCCGTCTCGGCGAACAGGATCGCCCAGATCCCGTACAGCCCGAAGGTGTGGACCAGGTCCTTCGGGTCCATCGGGTTGAAGGCGAGGTTCTCGGTGAGGGCGCGGGTCGTCTCCACGGGTAGGAAGGCTACCGGGCCTGGCAAGCCCGGGCTGGTAAGGCGGCAGAACCCGCCCGGGCGGACACGTCGGTCAGGCGGCCGGGCGGGCCCGGCGGCGACCGGCGATCACGGCGCCGACCACGCCGGCGAGCAGCAGCAGGCCGCCCCCGCCGAGGATGTAGCCGGCGGTGCCCCCGGAGAACGGCAGGCCGTCGTCGCCGGTGGCCGCGGTGGCCGCGTTGACCACGACCTCGATCGGCGCGGTGTCGTTGCCGGCGTTGGCGTCGACGTTGTCACTGTCGCACCGGCACCGCACGTTGATCGTCACCGAGCCGCGCTCGACCTCGGCGTTGTCGATCCGCAGGACGAACGGGAACGCGATGGTCTGGCCGGACGTGGCCAGCGGGCCGGGCGAGCAGCGGTACGCGCCGGCCTGCGCGGGCTGGCACGCGGGCGGCACCGTGACCGCGGTCGTGCCCTTGGGCAGGGCGATGTCGACGACGCTGACATCGCCGGCGCTGTTGCGGCGGTCGACCGTGGCCGGCCCCTCGTTGTGGAAACCGAGCTTGACCTCCGCCTGGTCGCCGACGGCACCGGTGATGCGGGCGCCCTGCGCGACGAAGTCGAAGTCGACCGGCGCCGCGGCGGCCGGCAACGCGCCGGCGAGCAGCAGCGCGGTGGCCGCGCCGAGCCCGGCGAGGACGCGTCGGGCAGGGGTGAGTCGCATGATGGTGTTCTCCCCGTTGGATGGAGCTGAGCCGGCGCCGGCGCGCCCGCGATTGGAAGACGCCGCCCGTCAGCGGCCGGTTGCACAAGACAGCAGAACGCCCCGCCGCGAGCGCGGCGGGGCGGTCCGTACGGTGTGCTACCTGGCGCGGG
>NZ_JBFAIU010000367.1:0-7176 GCF_040654855.1 Asanoa sp. NPDC050611 | reverse complement strand
CCTCGTAACCAGCCGGGCCGCCACCCACGATAACGATTCGTGTCACGTGTCGTATTCTCCACGACCGGCTGCCGGCCGACCGGCTCGCCGAGGACCTCGCCGGCGCCGCCATCGGGCAGCGCCTCAAGCTGCGCCACAGCGCCGAGCCGGACCTCGTCGACCTCGCACACATCGAGGCCGCGCTGCGTCAGCTCTCCGCCCGCCGCGACGAGCTCGCCGGCGGCTTCCCCTACGAGCACCTCCTCGCGGATCAGCCCGCCGCCCGGTAGGCGGTCCCCATCGGCGTCAACGCACCGCTCTCCTTGTAGAGACCCGTGTGGCTGTCCGACGTCGACGGCAGCCCGAACCACGAGTACCGCTCCACGTACGACAGCCCCTGCAGCATGTCGGTCGCACCGTTGATGAACGCCACCTGCTGCGCGTCCGTCGGATAGTGCGCACCCGACCCGTCGAACCGGATCAACGCGAACTCGGTCAGCCAGATCGGCAGCTTGTACTTCGCGTACACCTGCTGGATGTAGCCCTTGAGCTGCCCGACCGCCGCCGACGAGAAGTCACCGCCGTACCAGTGCAGCGTGATGAAGTCGACCCGGTAGCCCTTCTGCTGCGCGCCCTTCATGAACTGGTCCAGCCACTTGCCGGTGTCCGCCGCGCCGAACGCCACCGACGGGCTGCCCAGCCGCATCCCGGTCGCCTGCAGCTTCGGCCACAGCTCCAGCGCCTTCGCCGGCGTCATGTTCGCCTGCTCCGCCATGTCGGGCTCGTTGAACCCAAGCAGCGTGTCACCCTCGCGCTTCGCCTGCGCGATCGTCGCGTCCGTGGCGTTGGCCGTACCCCAGATCATCGGCACGAACTCGACACCGCTCGCCGGCATCCGGTCGTTGTTCGCGCCCCAGTTGTAGTACCAGGACGCCCCGACCGCCTTCAGCCCGGCGTTCACCGCCGGGAAGTCCCAGACCGCGGCACCCTTCTTCGCCGTCCTGCGGGTCGGCGGCAACGGCGCCACCGGCTTCGCCGGGGTCTTCTTCGGGGTCGGCTTCGCGGTGGGCGAGGCCGTCGCCGACGGCACAGCAGTCGGCGTCACTGTCGCATCAGGGGATACGCGCGACGGGGCGCTCGATGCCGAAGGAGGCAGAACGGCCGCGGCCGGCACCGCGTCCCCATTGCGCACGACCCCGAACGTGACGACCGCGGCGGCCGCCACCGTCACCGTGGCGACAGCGGCCGCGACCGGCTTGCTGATCGCCAGGCCCTTGAGCATCCAGGTGGCGCTCTTGGCCGCCGTGCCGGCCGCGCCGCCCGCACCCGTCGTACCGGTGGCCGTCGTCGCGGCCGTGGTGGCGGCCGGGATCTGGGCCGTGGCACCGCCCCAGGACGCGCCGGCGCCCGCGGACGTTCCGGCGTTCCAGCCCGTGGCGGCCGCGGCGCCGACCGCACCGCCCGCCCCGGCGCCCGTCGCGCCGAGCATCCCCGCGACCAGGCCCGCCGCCGGCGCGACCAGGCCGACACCCGCGAGCAGCCGCTCCGCCGCGACCAGCTGAGCCGACGCAGGGCCGCAGAACGGGCACTCGCGCACGTGCCGGGCCAGCCGTTTGCGCCACAACGCGTCCGGGCGCCCCGACCAGCCGGCCAGCGTCTGCGCCAGCTCACCGCAGCGCGGCCGCGCTGCCAACGCCCGCACCACGATCCGCGCGGTGTCGAGGGTGCCCTTCATCCGCTGGACGCGTACCGCCGCGTGCTGGTTCGTCAGCCCCAGCGACTGCGCCAGGTCGTCGCGGGTCAGCTCCCCGGACGCCTCGAGCCACCACAGCGACAGCAGCTCCCGGTCGTCAGGGTCGAGCCAGCGCGTCGCCTCCGCCACCTCGCGCCGCTGCCCGGACAGCTCCAGGCGCAGGATCGTCAGGTCCGCGAAGTCCGCGCCCGGGTCCGAGACGTCGGCCTCACCCGGATAGCCGAGGTGGCCGGCCTGGCGCGCGCGGTACGGGTCGGCCTGCCGGTCGCGTACCTGCCGGACCGCGATCGCGACCAGCCACGCCCGGAAGCGGGCCGGGTCACGCAGGCTCCGCAGCCCGGTGACACAGCGCAGCATCGTCTCCTGCACCACGTCGTCGACGTCCGCGTGCCCGTCGAGCGCCCGCCCGACCACGTTGTAGACCAACGGGAGGTACTCGGCGACCAGTTCGTCGACCGCCCGCGGATCACCGTCCCGAGCGGCGAGCACCAACGCCTGCTCGTACCCTTCGCGCATCGCACCTCTCCTCGAAGCCGCCTCATCGTGGCGCACAGGAGACGACCAGGGCGACCGCGGGATAACACATTTAAGGCCCCGCTAGGACTTCGTTGTTCGGTGCTGACTTGTCATCGCGACTGCCGGTACAACCCGTAAGTCGTCCTAGGATGCAAGACTGGCGAGGAGTTCAGTGCGTGCGGCCTGGGCGCCCGCGGACGGTGCCGGATGCCAGGGGCAGGCGATGTCCAGGGCGACGACGCGACCCGTTGCCAGAATCCGCCCCATCGCCGCCCGGACGTCGCTGGTGGACGGACCGCCCGGCGCCGGGAAGAGCAGGCCCGGCAGGTCGCCGGCGTCGATCACATCCAGGTCGACGTGCAGGACGAGCGGACCATCCGGCAGCTCACCGAGGTCGTCGACGGCCCGGAGCGCGGGGCCGGCGCCGCTGTCCAGGTACGCGACCTCGGCCGGGTCCAGGTCACGGGCACCGACGAGCACGGTCCGCTCGACGGGGACGGGCCGCAACCCGAGGGGCCCGGCGACCAGATCGTCGTGTGCGCCCGAGGCGAGCCGCAGCGCGAGCCCACCGAGGTAGCCCGAGGTCGTGGTGTCGAGGGTGTGCACGTCACCGTGCGCGTCGAACCAGACGAGCCCAGGATCGATCCCGGCCCGCTGCACACCGGCGAGGGTGCCGAGCGCGACCAGGCAGTCCCCCGAGACGACGGTGGGCACGTCACCGGCCCGGATCGCCGTCGCGACCCGCTCGGCGACGGCGCCGTGCAGAGCGGTCAGGCGCTCCCAGACGGCCCCGGCCGGCAGCACCGGATCGACCCGCGCCGCCCCCGCGGGCAGCGGAACGTGGTCGTCGGCCAGCCGCTCGTCCTGGTGATAAGGCACCCCGATGATCGTCACGAGGGCAGACTAGCCAAAGCGGCTAGGTTGTCCCCGTGAAGCCCAAGGTCATCGAAGGCGCGCGGTGTGCCGGCGACGAGGGCAGGGCCAGCCACCTCTGCCACGCGGTCGACACCGATCCGACGCTGCTCGGCATCCTCGACCAGGAACCCGGCCCGCGGGCCAGGCGCCGCCCGTGGCGCCGCTGACGCAGGCTCTCCACGACCTGGTCACGCTGTTGGAGTCCGACCGGGACGGTGGACGCCGCCGCCGGGCCGCGGGTCTGGTCGCGCAGCTCGCGACGCCCGACGCCGGGTTCCTGCGGCCGGAGCTGGAACGCCTGCTCGTCCGGTACACCGACGCCGGCGATACCGTGGCGCGCGACCAGATCGCCCGGGTTCTGTCGGTCGCCGCCGGCGCGGCCGCATTGCCCGCCCTGCTTCGCGCACTGGTCGACGACCGCAACGACGACGGCGAGACCCTGCAGCTCGACGTCCTGCGGCTGTTCTCGGCCTCCCGGATCGACGCCCTGGCGGGAGTCATGACCTGTGTCGCCGCCGACGATCCGGGACTGCGCCGGGTCGGGATCTGGGGTCTGAGCGTCCTGGACTGGACCCAGCGGGACGAGTACATCGCCCTGGTCGTCGACGCGTCCTCCGACGTGGACGCGCGGGTTCGTGCCGAGGCGGTGGACGCCCTCGGCTCGGTGTTCGGCGGAGACCATCCGGCCGCGCTGGACGCGGTGCTGGCCGCGTTCGAAGACGCAGACCCGGCGGTCCGGCGCAGCGCCGTGATGGCCCTGTGCGCCTGGCGCGACGACGCGGCGACCGACCGCCTGGTGGCCGGCGCCGACGACTCGGACGCCCGGGTCCGCGCCGGCGTCGCCTGGCTCGTGACCAACCGACCGGGGCCGGCGGTCCAGACCGCACTCGAACGCCTCGCGGCGGACGACGATTCCGAACCGCCCCGCACGACGCCTTGAAACAGCGAAGGTCACGCGCCGGCTGAGAGCAACCGGCTGACGTATCGCCCGGCAGGGGGCCTGGCGGCAGATCCCGGCCCGATGGGCGGACCGAGGGTGTGGATGTCCAGCGACGCTCGGCGCGGCGGGTCCCCACCCGGCGAGCTGATCAGGTTGTCGGGCGGGCCCAGGGCGTCGCACGGATGGCACGCAGGGCCTCGCGGCGGGTCTGGCCGCGTAGGCCGTCCACGAACAGCTTGCCCGCCAGGTGGTCCGTCTCGTGCTGCAGCGCGCGGGCCAGGAAGCCGCTGCCCGAGACCGTGAGCGGCTCGCCGTGCTGGTCGAAGCCCGTCACCGTCGCGTGCATGGCCCGTGGCGTCGGGAAGAACAGCTCCGGGATCGACAGGCAGCCCTCGTCGCCGTCCTGCAGTTCCTCGGACACCGTGATCGACGGGTTCACCACGTGGCCGCGCTGGCCCTCGGCGTCGTAGACGAAGACCGCCGCGCTCACGCCGATCTGGTTGGCGGCCACGCCCGCCCGGCCCGGCTCGCCCAGCAGCGTGTCCATCAGGTCCGTGACCAGCGCCCGCAGCTCCGCGTCGAACGTACGCACGGGGTCGCACTCGGCACGCAGCACCGCGTCGCCGATGAGGCGGATCGGGCGGATGGTCATGGGCCGAACCCTATCCCCCGCTGCCGGTTGATCTCCGTGTCAGGGCACACCCCCTAAGCCGTCCTAGGATGATGGTTCGCCAAGCACAAGCGCTCCGGAAACGGTTGGATGGACGGCATGGCGGAGATCGTCCTGGTCCGGCACGGGCAGACCGAGTGGAGCATGACCGGGAAGCACACCTCGTACACCGACGTCGAGCTGACCCGCGCCGGGCAGCGGCAGGCCCAGGAGATCGGTGAGCGCCTCGCCGACCGGACCTTCGCCGCGGTGATCAGCAGTCCCCGGCAGCGGGCCGTGCGCACCGCGGAGCTGGCCGGCCTGCGGATCACCGAGATCGACGACGACCTCGCGGAGTGGAACTACGGCCGGTACGAGGGGATCACCTCCGCCGAGATCCACGAGCGCTTCGACCCGAGCTGGTCGCTGTGGACCGACGGCGCGCCCGAGGGCGAGACCCCGGCGCAGGTCGGCACCCGGGTCGACCGGGTCATCGCCAAGGCCGCCAAGCTCCTCGACCAGGGCGACGTCGCCCTCGTCGGGCACGGGCACTGCCTGCGCGTCGTCGGCGCCCGCTGGATCGGGCTCGGCCCCGACGGCGGCGGGCTGCTCAAGCTCGACACCGCCACGATCTCCGAGCTCGGGCACGAGCACGGCGCCCGGGTCATCCAGCAGTGGAACTCGGGTCGTTGATCTTCGGCGCGCGTCCCTCGTAAGGGGTCGACAGCACGACCGTGGTCCGGTGCGTGACGTTGGCCGCCGTCCGGATCTCCTGCAGCACCCGCTCCAGGTCCGCCGGACCGGCCACCCGCACCAGCAGCAGGTAGAAGTCGTCGCCGGCGACCGAGTAGCAGGACTCGATCTCCGGGATGTGCGCCAGCCGCTCCGGGGCGTCGTCCGGCTGCGACGGGTCGAACGGCCGGATCGCCACGAACGCCGCCAGGGGCAGGTCGATCGCGTCGTACGCCACCTTGGCCGTGTAGCCGTGGATCACGCCCCGCTGCTCGAGCCGGCGGACCCGCTGGTGCACCGCGGACACCGACAGCCCCACCCGTTCCGCGAGGTCGGTGTAGGACAGCCGGCCGTCGGCGGTCAATGCTGCGACGATGGCGCGGTCGATGTCCTCCACGGAGGAGAAAATACCGTCCGGTTTCTCCGGCGGCGATGTCGATCCCGCCACGGTGCCGTTCGTCATCCCACAGACACCGCCGAAACGAGGCAGGAAGGTAGGCACATGCGCTACGTGATGATGATCTGCGGGCCCGAGTCCAACTGGGAGGGGCCGGGCGCCGAGGAGCTGATGGCGACGGTCGGCACCTGGTGGGAGAAATGGCACGCCGAGGGCGCGATCGTTCAGGGCGGCGCCGAGCTGCAGCCCGTCGCCACCGCCAAGACGGTGCGGCGCGGCGACGACGGCAAGGCCCTGGTCACCGACGGCCCGTACATCGAGCTCAAGGACGTGGTCGGCGGGTTCATCCTGCTCGAGGCCGACTCGATGGACGAGGCGGTCGCGGTCGCGGCCACCTGGCCCGGCATCGAGGCCGTCGGCGACCAGGTCGAGGTCCGCCCGACCACGGGGCGCTGACCGATGCGGTTCCTGATGCTGATCAGCGGCGAGGAGGCCGCCTGGAGCGGCACGGACGAGGCCACGCGGGCGGTGATGGGACAGATCCGCGACTGGTACGCCCGTTGGCTGCCCACCGGCAAGGTCCTGCCGGGCGGCGCCATGCTGGGCCCGGCCGCCGAGACCCGCACGGTCGGCACCGACGCGGCCGGCCGGGTCACGGTCACCGACGGCCCCTACGTCGAGCTGAAGGAGGTCGTCGGCGGGATCGTGCCGCTGGACGTCGCCGACGCCGACGAGGCCGTGGCGATCGCCGCCACCTGGCCCGGGATCGTGCCGTTCCGGGAGACCGTCGAGGTGCGGCCGGTCATGAACTGACCAGGGCGGCGAGGCGGCGGGCGAGCAGCTCCCGTTCGGCGTCGTTGGTGGCCAGCGCGAACGCCCGGCGGGTGGCGTCCGCCGCCTCGTCGCGCCGGTCGAGCTTGACCAGCAGGTCGGCCCGGGTCGCGTGCCACATCCGGTAGCCGGCCAGCCGCGGCTCCAGCGCGTCGGTCTCGGCGAGCGCGGCCGCGGGCCCGTCGACGAACCCGGTCGCGACGGCCCGGCCCAGCGCGACCACGGGCGACGGGTTCAGTGCCAGCAGTTGGTCGTAGAGGCCGCGGACGGCGGCCCAGTCGGTCGCCGCGTAGGACGGCGCGAGGGCGTGCTGCGCCGCGATCGCCGCCTGCAGCTGGTAGGGGCCCGGTGCGTCGAGGGCGGCGGCCCGCCCGAGCCGGCGTACACCGGAAGGTCGGATCTCGTCCGGCGCGAAGTAGAAGTAGCGGCCGTACCAGTCGTGCAGGTCGGCCGCCGGGTAGATC
>NZ_JBFAIU010000366.1:0-7183 GCF_040654855.1 Asanoa sp. NPDC050611 | reverse complement strand
GGCAGGTGGTTTCGGGACTTGTGCTGTTATCGCTTCCAGCGATTCGCGGATTCCGACACACCACCCCAGCCGACGTCGAAGCCGCCGCAGACAGACCAAAAGCAAACGCATGAGAAGCGCGGTGTCCCGGGTCCGTCGGGGGCGCGACCGTCGCTCCCGCCGGACACCGCTGCGCTTCGCTCCGCTGCCAGGTCCGCGGTCGGCACAGCTCAGAAAAGGAACGGCAGGAAGGCCGCGAGCGTCTACTCAGACATGGTCGGAAAGAAGCTGTGTGCGGTCGTCGCGGTCGCGGCGATGGCGCTCGCCGGTTGCGGGAAGCCGTTCGGTGGCCGGGTGGTCTACCAGGGCGACTATCCCTACTACGAGACGGTCGCCGATCTGATGGCCAAGGCGGACCTGGTGATCGAGGCGACCGTCGCAGACCCCCGCGCAGGCATGCTCTACCCGAGCGGCGAAGGCGGCACCGATCCACAGGCCAACCCGCAAGCCGGCGCACCCGAGCCCAAGGCACCCCCAGCCGACTTGGGCATCGTCATCACCATCTGGTCGGCCACCGTCACCAAAGTCCACAAGGGACGTCCGACCCAAGCGACGGTGCAGGTCCAGCAGATGGGCGGCGAACGCGACGGCGTCGTCTACGAGCAGCCCGGCGCCGTCGCGTTCACGGAGGGCACGACCTACCTGCTCTTCCTGGAGACCTACCCGGACTCCCCGGCCTCGCTGCTCAACCCCGACCAGGCGCAGTACACGGTCGAGGCCGGCACCTACCGTCCCGTCGGGGACAACAAGCTCACCGTCACCCCCGCCGACCTGACGGCCAAAACTGTCGGAGGTCCCCGCTAGCGTCAGCGCCATCGATGGAAGGAGACCGAAGATGGCGACGAGGACCTGTCAAGGCGAGGCTAGGCGAGAGCGGCCGCCAACTCCCGCACGACGGCGACGAACAGCTCGATGTCCCGCGACGTCGTGCGCCAGTTCACGATCGCCGGCCGCAACGCGACCTTGCCGTCCCACACGGTCGTGCCGGCGAAGACCCGACCGTCGTCCAGGAGCGCCTCGCCCACCCGGCGGTTGAGCGCGTCGAGCGCCGATTCCGGCACGCCGGGCGGTCGCACCCGGAAGCAGACGACGCACAGCGGCACCTCGGCCAGGCGTTCCAGCTCCGGCGCCGCGTCCACCAGGGCGGCGAGCTCCTGCGCCAGGTCCAGGTGGCGCTCCACCATCGCCTGATAGCCCGAGCGCCCGTACGCCGCGAGCGTCGCCCAGATCGGCAACGAGCGCGCCCGGCGCGACGACTCCGGCCCCAAGAGGGCATAGCCGCCGCGCGGTGAGTCGGCGCCCGGCAGATACGGGGCTCCCGGCATGCCGAAAGCCGCGCCCAGCCGGGCCGGCTCCCGCAGGAACGCGAACCCGCTCTCGTAGGGCACGTTCAGCCACTTGTGCCCGTCGCACGCGATCGAGTCGGCCCGCTCCAGCCCCGCCACCAGGTGGGCCGTGCGCGGCGACACGGCCGCGAACAGCCCGAACGCGCCGTCCACGTGCAACCACGCGTCGTGCCGCGCGACCACGTCAGCGAGATCCGACAACGGGTCGAAGTCCCCGGTGTTCACCTCGCCCGCGTTCGCGATCACCACGGCCGGCCCCGAGGCCGCCAGCGCCCGGTCCAAGGAGGACAGATCGACCCGACCCGACCCGTGCACCGACACGGACTCCCGGCCGTGCCCGAGCATCTGCAGGGCCTTGCGCGCGCTCGCGTGGACGTACCCACCGGAGAACACGGGCATCCCTGGCAGCCCGGCCAGCCCGTCGGCCGCCACGTCGACCCCGTGCCGCTCCGCCCACCAGTGCGTCGCCGCGCCGAGTGCGGTGAAGTTCGCGAAGGTGGCACTGCCGACCAGCGCGCCGCCGAACGAGGAGGGCAGCCCGAAGAGCGAACGCAGCCAGTCCAGCGCCACGGTCTCCACCGACGTCGCGAACTCCGACGCCGCGCGCGAGAACGCGTTCTGGTCCAGCAACGAGACGGTCCAGTCCGCGGCCAGCGCGGCCGGTGTAACGCCGCCGGTGACGAAGTGGAAGAACCGTGGGCCGGCCGAGTGCGTGGCGGCCGACGTGCCCACGGACAGGAGCCGCTCCGCGACCACGGCCGCGCCCTCGCCTGCCGCGGGCAACGCGCCCTCGAGCTCCTTGACGCGGGACGAGCCCGCGTAGACGGGCCGGTCCGCGAGCGAGGACAGGTAGGGACCGGCGGTCTCGAACACGGCCCGCAGCGCCGCATCCGTGCCGGAATCGTGCAAGGGGTCCAACTCAGCCCTCCAACACGTGCTCCAGAGCCGCCCGCGCCCGGCGCGCGGTGCGGAGGTAGTCGTCGAGGAACTCGCCCGCGTCGTCGCGCCCGAGCAGCCGCACCACGCCGGCCAGCTCGACCCCGTGTCGCGGCAGCTGGTCGCCGGGCTTGCCCCGCACCAGCGTCAACGCGTTGCGCACCCGGGCGGCCTGCTGCCACCCGGCCGCCAGCGCCGCGGCGTCGGCGGAACCCAGCAGCCCGGCCGCCTCGGCCGCGGCGATCGCGTCGACGGTCCGCGTCGTGCGCAGCGACGGGTGCGCCCCGGCATGCCGGAGCTGCAGCACCTGCGCCGCCCACTCCACGTCCGCGAGCCCGCCCCGGCCGAGCTTGACGTGCGTGGCCGGGTCGGCGCCGCGCGGCAGCCGCTCGTTCTCCACCCGCGCCTTGATCCGCCGGATCTCCACGTGCTGCTCGCGGGTCAGCCCGGCCGCGGGATAGCGCACCCGGTCGGCCATCGCCACGAACCGCTCCCCCAGCCCGACGTCACCGGCGACCGGCCGGGCCCGCAGCAGCGCCTGCGCCTCCCAGACCTTGGACCAGCGGGCGTAGTACTGCGCGTACGCGGCCAGGCTGCGCACCAGCGGCCCCTGCCGCCCTTCCGGCCGCAGGTCGGCGTCGACACCGAGCGGCGGGTCCGGCGCCGGCATGCCGAGCAGCCGGCGCAGCTCCTCCGCGACCGCGTGCGCCGCGGCACTGGCCGCGTCGTCGGGGGTGCCCGGCGGCGGCTCGTACACGAACAGGACGTCGGCATCGGACGAGAAGCTCATCTCCTCGCCACCGAGCCGCCCCATCCCGATGACCGCGAAAGTAAGCCCCTCCGGCAACGGATAGGCGCGCGCCGCCGCCCGCAGCGCCGCACCCAGCGTCGCGTCGGCCACATCGGACAGTGCGGTGCCGACCCCGCGCACGTCCAGCACCGGCGACGGCGCCAGCGAGCCGTGGCTGAGCGCGTCGGCGCAGGCGATCCGGAACAGCTCGCGGCGCCGCAACCCACGCACCGCCCGGATCGCGCCCACCGGGTCGTCGTGCCGGTCCGCCGCCGCGCCGAACCCCTCCCGGACCACCTCACCGGACCGCGGCGCCAGCTCCGCGTCCTCGGCCAGCAGCCGCAGCGCCTCCGGGTCACGCGAGAGCAGGTCGGCGGCATAGCGCGACAGCCCCAGCACCCGGGCCAGCCGCCGGGCGACCGGCCCCTCGTCGCGCAGGAGCCGCAGGTACCAGGGCGTCGAGCCGAGCGTGTCGGACACCTGCCGGTAGCTGAGCAGCCCGCGATCGGGCTCGGCCGCGTCCGCGAACTCCTGCAGGAGCACGGGCAGCAGCGTGCGCTGGATCGCCGCGGTGCGGGTGATCCCGCCGGTCAGCGCCTCCAGATGCCGCAGCGCGCCGGTCGGGTCCGCGAAGCCGAGCACCTCGAGCTGGCGCCGCGCGGCCTCCGGGGTCAGCCGCAGCGACTCGGCGGGCACCCGGGCGACCGCCTCCAGCAGCGGGCGGTAGAGCAGCTTGACGTGCAGCCGGCGGACCTCGCTGGCGTGCGCGACCCAGTCGGCCCGGAACTGCTCGACCGCGTCCTTCCCGGGCAACGCCGTGTAGCCCAGCGCCGCCGCGAGCCAGCGCAGCCCGGCCGGGTCCGCCGGGACGGTGTGCGTACGCCGCAGCGCCTGCAACTGAAGGCGGTGCTCGACCGTACGCAGGAAGCGGTACCCCCGCAGCAGCGCCTCGCCGTCGGCCCGGCCCACGTAGCCGCCGCTCACCAGGGACCGCAGCGCCGGCATCGTCCCGGTGACCCGCAGCGTCTCGTCGGCCCGCCCGTGCACGAGCTGCAGCAGCTGCACGGCGAACTCGATGTCCCGCAGCCCGCCCGGACCGCGCTTGATCTCCCGCTCCATCTCGCGGGCCGGCACGTTCTCGACGATCTTCCGCCGCATCGCCCGCACGTCGTCGACCGCCTCGGGCCGCTCGGCGGCGTGCCAGACCAGCGGCGCTAGCGTGTCGA
The DNA here is from genome assembly GCF_040654855.1 of Asanoa sp. NPDC050611. Classification (NCBI taxonomy): domain Bacteria; kingdom Bacillati; phylum Actinomycetota; class Actinomycetes; order Micromonosporales; family Micromonosporaceae; genus Asanoa; species Asanoa sp. NPDC050611. Next base: position 2,846 of record NZ_JBFAIU010000366.1, on the reverse strand, counting down.
TCCACTCCTGCGCGAGGTCCGCGTCGCCGGCCGCGGGCCGGGCCTTGAGCAGCGCCTGGAACTCCCACGTGCGGGCCCAGCGCTGGTAGTAGGCCTGGTGGCTGGCCAGCGTCCGGACCAGCGGGCCGCGGCTGCCCTCCGGCCGTAGCGCCGCGTCGACCGGCCAGGCGACCAGGCCGCAGATCTCGATGAGCCGGGTCGCGATCGTGGTGCCGGGTGCCAGGTCGTCGTCGGTGGCCGCGACGAAGATCACGTCGACGTCAGAGACGTAGTTGAGCTCGTTGCCGCCGCACTTGCCGAGCGCGACGACACCCAGCCGCGGCTGGACGCCGGCCTCCTCGGCCGCGATCGCGTACGCCGCCCGCAGCGTCGCGTCGGCCAGCGCCGACAGGGCCGCCATCGCCTGCTCCAGGCCGCGCCCGCCGGTCAGGTCAGCGGCGGCGATCTTCAACAGCGCCAGGCGGTACGCGAGCCGGAGCGCGGCCACGGGGTTCGGTGCCTCGACCGGCTCCAGCACCCCGGTCGCGTCCGGCGCGTGCCCGTTCTCGGTCCGCAGCGCCGTCCACTGTGCAGGGTTGGCGACCAGGTGGTCCCCGAGTGCCGACGAGGCGCCGAGCACCGCGACCAGCCGCCGCCGCACGCCGTTGTCCTCGAGCAGCGCGTCGATCAGCTCGCCGCGCCCGGTCTCGGTCCGGTCCAGGGCCTCGGCCAGCCGGTGCAGCTGGCGCAGTGCCAGGTCGGGGTCGGCCGCCCGGGAGAGCGCGGCGAGCAACCCCGCCGCCGGCTCGCCGGTCGGCTCCTGCGTCGCCGGATCCCAGAGCCCGAGCCCGCCGGGGCCGAGCAGCTCGCCGGCCCGGTCACCGAAGCCGAACCGGGCCAGCCGGTTGCGTTCGCTCGTCGGCCGGCCCATCGCTCACCGCCCGAGCAGCGGGAGCGTGGTCCGGGGCAGGTCCAGGTCGCCCTGCGCGAGTGAGGCGAACCGGATCGCGAACGGCTGCCAGACGTCTTCGAGGTCGGGCAGGGCCGAGGCGCAGGCCGCGACCACCGCCTCCTCCGCGAGCCCCAGCTCCGCCAGCTTGGTCGAGCCGGCGGCCCAGTCGGCGATCATCGCGGCGTCGCACTCGATGTGGAACTGCAGCCCCCAGGCCCGCTCACCCATCCGGAACGCCTGGTTGGGGTAGTAGGTCGAGGCCGCCAGCAGCACCGCGCCCCGGGGCAGCTCGGTGATCTCGTCCTCGTGCCACTGCAGCACGTCCGGCGCGAGCGGCACCCAGCGGAACAGCGGGTCGGCCTCGGCGGCGTCGCGCTTCGCGACCAGCGCGGGGCCGATCTCGGGCCCGGACGAGCTGCGCTCGACGGTGCCGGCGTGCGCGGTCGCGAGCAGCTGCGCGCCGAGGCAGACGGCCAGCGTCGGCACGTTGGTGCGGACGGCCTTGCGCAGCAGGCCCTCGACCTTCGGCAGCCACCAGCCGTCGTAGACGCCGTCGTCGTCGGGGTAGGCCCGCTGCTCACCGCCGAGCACCACGAACGCGTCGTAGCCGGTCAGGTCGTCGGGCAGCTGGTCGTCGTCGTACGGACGGAGCACGTGCTGCTCGAGGCCGCCCTCGGTGAACCAGTCACCCAACCGGCGCAGGTCGTCGGTGGGGTCGTTTTCGATCACGAGCGCGGTAGCCACGAGGTCGAGCCTATCTGGGGTTAACCTTCGGTCGTGCACGCGATCAAGGCCCCCGCCCTGCGCCACGGCGATGCCGTGATGCTGGTCTCACCGTCCGGGCCCACCCGGCCGGAGCGGCTGGTGCGCGGGCTGGAACTGGTGGAGTCCTGGGGGCTGCGGGCGGTGCCCGGTCCCCACGCGTACGCCCGGACCGGTTATCTGGCCGGCGACGACGCGGCCCGGGCCGCCGATCTCAACGCCGCGTTCGCGGACCCGGCGATCCGTGGGGTGCTGTGCACCCGCGGCGGCTACGGCGCGCAGCGGATGGTCGACGCGATCGACATGGCCGCGGTCCGCCGCGATCCGAAGGTGGTCGCCGGCTTCTCGGACATCACGGCGCTGCAGTTCGCGCTGTGGCGCGGCGCCCGGCTGGCCGCCGTGCACGGCCCGGGCGTCGCCTGGAACGACGAGCGCACGCCGGCGGCGTCGGCGGAGTCGCTGCGGTCCGCGCTGATGACGACGGACCCGGTGACGGTGGAGGCGGTTCCGACCGAGGACACCGCGGGCGTACGCGTGCCCGGCATCGCCGCCGGCCCCCTGCTCGGCGGCAACCTGTGCCTGATCACGGCGTCGATCGGCACGCCGGACATGCCGGACCTGACCGGCGCGATCCTGCTGGTCGAAGAGGTACAGGAGCCGCTCTACAAGATCGACCGGATGCTCACCCACCTACGCCGCGCGGGCGCGCTCGACGGGCTGGCGGGGGTGGCGCTGGGCCAGTTCACGGACTGCTCGGACGACTGGGACACGGGCCTCGCGCCGATGCTCCTGGACCGCCTGGGCGACCTCGGCGTCCCGGTGCTGGGCGGCCTACCGATCGGCCACGGCCCAGGCCAACTCAGCGTGCCGGTGGGCGCCCTGGCCACATTGGACGCGACCACTGGCGTGTTGTCGGTCGAGGCCGCCGTCGCCTGACGCCGACGGCCGACCGCTACTCCAACGCACCCACCGCAGCCACCCGACTCGGACGGCGCAGCACGACCGCACACCACGCGGCCACCCGACTCGGCCGGCGCACCACCAACGCACCCACCGCAGCCACCCGACTCGGCCGGCGCACCACCAACGCACCCACCGCAGCCACCCGACTCGGCCGGCGCACCACCAACGCACCCACCGCAGCCACCCGACT
>NZ_JBFAIU010000365.1:0-7418 GCF_040654855.1 Asanoa sp. NPDC050611 | reverse complement strand
CGGGCCGTTCCAGGCTGTCGATCACGTTGGTGTAGTAGGTGCCCGGGTCGATGCCGCCACCGCCGAACAGCTCGAGATGGAAGTCGTCGTCGGCCAGCGCGACCCCGGCGAGCGCGAGTCCGGCCCGCGGGGCGAGGAATAGCGCCACGACCGCGACACCGCCGTACCCGACCAGCGCCAGCGTCTGTGCGCTGAGCGGCGGCCGCGGCGCGCGGATCGCGAGGCCGACGACCACGAGGGCGGCGGCCACCGCCGCGACGACCGCCCACCACGTCACGCCGGCCAGCCGGCTGGCCACGATCACCGTGGGGAAGACCAGGCAGCCGGCCCAGGCCACCCAGCGCCGCTTCAGCGCGGCAGCGGCGAGGTAGCAGAGCACAGCGGTGGCGACCACCGTCGCGACGCCGTCCGCGTCGGGGCCGAGGGCCAGTTGCCCCGCGACCGTCACGAGGGCCAACAGCGTCGGCCAGCGATGCCTTATCACGCGAAGAGTCAAGCGCAGCGCGGTTTCATCCTGCCTTCGGCACTACCCTGCTGACCGTGGACCTCTTCGCACAGTCGTGGACCGCGTTGCGCACAGCGGTCGACGGGTTGCCGGACGACGACTTCGCAGCGCCGTCCGGGTGCACCGGCTGGCTGGTGCGGGACCTGGCCTGCCACCTGATCATCGATGCCCAGGACGTCCTGATCACCCTCGTCACGCCCACGGACGAGGAACCGACGCGCGACGCGGCGTCCTACTGGGAGGTCGCGCACCAACCGCCGACGGGCACGGACCCGCTCGACGCGCTGACGGTCCGGCTGGCCGCGGCCTACGAGCAGCCGCGGCTGCTGAAGTTCCACCTCGACGACGTCGGCGCCGCCGCCGGGCGCGCGGCCGACCTCGCCGACCCGGGTCAACGGGTGCGGACCCGCGGACACGTGCTCACCGCCGGCGACTACCTCGGCGCGTACGTCCTCGAATGGACCCTGCACCACCTCGACCTGGTCGCGCACCTTGACGGCCCGGAGCCGCCCGCCGACGGCCTGCGCCGCTCGCGGGAGCTGTTCGAGCGGATCGCCGGGTTCGCCTTCCCCGCCTCGTTCTCCGATTCGGACACCCTGCTGGTCGGCACCGGGCGGCGGGCGCCGACCGGCGACGAGCGGGAACGACTGGGCCCGCCGGCTGCCCGGCTCCCCGTGGTGCTGGGCTAGCCCGGCAGGGCCGTGAGGACGGCCTCGTCGATCTCGCTCGCGTCGAGCCAGCGGTGGTACGAGGCCAGGGCGGCGCCGTGGTCCGCGACGCGCACGTACACCGTGGTGGTCGCGCCCTTGCCGGCCGACCAGACGACCGCGATCTCGTGCTGCTCGTGCCGGCCGTCGACGACGGCGATCGGCAGTGTCACGACGGGCAGCCAGTCGACCTCCGCGGCGGTCGGCGCCAGCCGCCAGCCGGCGCCGTCGGCCCAGGAGCGCAGGGCGTGCCAGCGGCGGGCGGCGGCACCCTGGCGCCAGGCCGCCACCGCGATGCTCACCGCGAGGGCGGCCACCAGTGCGATCAGGGCGATGGCCACCACCCGAGGGTACGCGCGGTCGCGTATGGTGCGGGCGGTGACGGATGTGGTCGGGACGGTCGCGGCAGCCGCCGGTGTGTTCGCCGGCACCAACGTCGACGACCTGATCGTGCTCACCGTGCTGTTCCTGGCGTCCCGCACCGCCGGCCGGCCGCGGCCGTGGCAGGTCTGGGCCGGGCAGTACGCGGGCATCGGCGCCCTGGTCGCGATCGCCGGCGCCGCCGCGCTCGGGCTGACCCTGCTGCCGGACCGCTGGGTCGGGCTGCTGGGCCTGATCCCGCTGGCGCTCGGCGTGCGGGGCCTGGTGGCCGCGTTCCGCTCCGCCGACGACGCCGCCACACCGGTCGTCGCCTCCGGGCTCGTCTCCGTGGCCGCCGTCACGATCGCCAACGGCTCCGACAACATCGCCGTCTACACGCCGGTGTTCCGGACGATCGGCCTCGGCGACACGCTGATCACGATCGCGGTGTTCGCGGTGCTGACCGCGGTGTGGTGCGCGCTCGGCTCGTGGCTCGGCGGGCACCGCCACGTGATCGGCCTGCTCGGCCGGTGGGGGCACTGGCTCGTGCCGCTGGTCTTCGTGGTGATCGGCCTGGTGATCCTGGCGGGGCTGCTCTGACGCTATGACCAGGGCAGGGCCGCGCGGTGCCGCCAGTACTCGTCCGGGGTCTCCGGCGCGGGCAGCGGCCCCGGGTCCGTGACGTCCAGCGCCCGCAGGTTGCTGGCGAGCTGGGCGGTGGTGGCGGCGCCGGAGAGCACGACGTCGACCCAGGGCTGGGCGAGCGCGTGGGCGAGCACGTCGGCGTCCCGGTCGGCGAGCCGCCCGTTGGCCACGGCCTCCTTGATGATCACGTGCCGGCCGGCGGCGCTGGCCTCCTCGAGCGCGAACCCGGCGGACGGGTCGAGCGGGTTCCAGGTCGCCTGGAAGCTGTGGAACAGCGGCGCGCCGTCGACCTCGATCTCCATCGCGGCGCGGATCGCCTCGGCCTGCCGCGGCCCGCTGGTCGACACGCCGATCGTGACACCGCGGGCACCGAGGTCGGCGAGGTGCCGGTGCAGCTCGCCGTCGGTCAGCGCGCTGCTCTCGGGCGTCAGCGAGTGGATCTGGTAGAGATCGAGCCGGTCGCCGAGCAGGTCGCGGGTCTCGATCACCTGGCGGTCGAACGTACGCACGCCGTGGTCCTTGGTCTCGTGCACCTTGGCGTCGACCCGCCACCCGGCGACGTAGGTGTACCCCCACTTGGACCCGACCACCACGTCCCGGTGGCCGGCGAGCCAGCTCGCCAGGAACTCCTCGGCCCGGCCGTAGGAGCGTGCGGCGTCGAAATACCGGATCCCGGCGGCGTACGCGGCATCGAGCACCTCGTGGGTCCGCCGGCGCATGGCATCGACGGTCCGCTCGGGCGGCAGGTCCCGATCGCGCCCGAGGTTGATGTAGCCCGGCCGCCCGAGCGCCGCCAGCCCGAGTCCCATCCGGTGCACCGGCACGCTCAGATCCAGTCGATCAAAACCCACCCGGACAGCATGCACCCTGCTCAGCCCCTACCGAACGCGACCCGCAGCCGCGCGCCGAGTGACGTTGCGCGCGGCTGGGTAACCCGAGGTGGCCGACATTCGAGGAGGGCCGTGTGGCGACTCATGCCCCGTCCGGCGACGCGACCTGGGCGCCCGCGTGGCCGATCGTCGGTTCGACAGCCGTGGCCGCCCTCGCGCTGGTCGCCGCGTCCCGGATCTCCGCCGAGGACTCCCTCGGCCGCTACACCGCCCCGTTGATCTATCAGCTGTGCCTGCTCGGCGTGGTGGCAGTCGCCCTACGCGCGACCGTCGAACGCGGCCGGCACTTCGCCGCGCGGGGCGTGCCGGAGGCGTGGACCCGAGCACTGCTCCGCGACACGGGTGACGCCGATCTGGTCCGGTGGCGCAACCTGATGCGTCGGGGTCGCCCGCCCATGCCGGAGGAGCGGGCCAGGCTTCTCACCGCCGCGCGGGCCCGCGCCGAAGGACTTCCGTCCATCCTGACGCCGGCGACGGTGGGCCTCACGCTCGCCGTCGTCAGCATGGTCCTGGCCGTGCGGCAGCCGGGCACCCTGCTCGGTTTCGCCCGGATCCCGAACATTCCGGTCGGCGTTCTCCTCGCCGTCGTCACGGTGCGGTACGCAGCCCTCGGCGCGGAGTCGCGCGCCTACCTGACCCGGTTCCGTCAGCCCGACGATCCTCGTCATTCGTAGGCGACCTGGACCTCGACCCGGTAGCGCAGGTACTCGTCGGAGCTCGTGCGGGCGATCCGCACCGCCTCGGCGATCAGGTCCTGGAGGTCGGCCGGCTGGCGGTCCGCAGGTCGAGATTCGGCAGGAGGCACTGGCGCAGGTACAGGTCGTCGGTGTCGACGAAGAGCCGCAGGGAGGCACGGGCGAACCGGTCGTTGACGTCGGCGACCTCGCTCCGCGCGGCCACGCTCGCCGTCGGGGTGGTGCCGTCCGCTTCGTAGCGGACACCGACCCAGGTCGGGTACCAGGCCCGGGACGCGCCGGCCTGCTCGGCGACCGTCCCGCCGGTCAGGTGGTCCAGCAGCGCCGCGACGACCCGGCGCCGGCCGAACAAGGTGATCATCGGTGCGACCAGGTCGCGGTTGAAGCTGGGGTCCGGCTCCAGCACGGCGGCCCGGACCAGCGGCGCGAACCACTCCTCCCGCGGGCTGGCGCCGGTGAGCGCCCGGCCGATCGACCGGCGGGCCTGGTTCTGCCAGCGTCGCCGGCCGCGGCGGGTGTCGTCGGGCGGCTCCGGGTGCGCGACGCCGACGAGGTCGAGGATCTCGGCGAGCAGGGCCGAGTAGGCGGCTGAGGTGTCGTGGGGCCCCGGCATGTGCCCCATCGTTCCGGCGTGGGCCTCAGCCCGGTAGGGGGTGGGCGATGTCGTTGGCGTGGTCCGTGATCGACGCGCCCGTGACCGTCGCGCGCAGCGGGAGGATCTCCAGGCAGCGGCGGACCGCCGGGCCCATCAGCGGGTTCGGGACCCGCAGCGAGACCGTGCAGTGCGGCACCCAACGACCCGGGCGGTAGTGCTCCCACACCTCGACCCCGCCCGTCGCCAGCCGCTCGTGCACCGCGCGGTGCCGGTCCAGCAACTCGGGTGTCGCCGTGATGCCGAGCCACAGGACGCGCCCCACGAACTGGCCGACGAAGTCCATGTCGAGGACCAGGCCCCGGCCCAGCGGGACGTCGCCCAGCGCGTCCGCGACCGCAGCCGGCGACAGGCGCGACGCCGCCGCCAGAGAGACGTGCGGGCGGTGCTTCGAGTCCTGCAGCGACGCCAGCGTCGGGATCCCCTCGGCCTCCAGCGCCGCCCAGAGCGCGCGCAGCCGCCGCGTCGCGTCCGTGTCCAGGTAGAGCTCGAGGGCCGCGACCATTCAGCCGGCCGCGGTGATCCGGACCAGGGTGCCGGCCGGGCCGCTCTCGATGTGCAGCGCGTGGCTGGTCTGCTGGGCGATCCACAGGCCCATGCCGCCCGTCGACGACGGGGTCGGGCGCACCTGGCGGGCCAGGTACTCCGCCGCCGGGAAGCCGCCGCCGTGGTCGCGGACCTCGCAGACCAGGCCGGACACGTCGTCGACCAGGCGCAGCGAGCCCGCGCCGCCGCCGTGCCGGATCGCGTTGGTCATCACCTCGTTGACCGCTGCCACGAAGTCGTCGGCGGCCTCGCCGCCCATGCCGCTGCGCTCGGCCTCGTCGGCGATGCGGCGACGCAGCGTCGCCACGCCCGCCCGGTCGAACGCGCCCTCCAGCAGCAGCCGCGGCTCCGGGCGAGGCGGCGGGCCCACCCGCCGGATGGCCAGCAGGGCCGTGTCGTCCGACGGGCGCTCCTCGCCGACCGCGAACATCAGGGCCGTGCACACCTCGTCGGGGTCGCCGGGCCAGACGGTGGCGAGCAGGCGCTCCAGGCCCACGTCGATCGACTCCGACCGGCGCTCGATGAGCCCGTCGGTGTAGCAGACCAGCACCGCACCGGGCGGGAAGTCGACCACCGTGGTCCGCCGGGTGCGGGACGCGCGGCCCATGCCCAGCGGCACGTCGGTCGGCGCGGGCAGCAGCTCGGCGTGGCCCGACGGGTCGACCAGCACCGGGCGCGGGTGGCCGGCGATCGACACGTGCACCTTGTCGCGCTCGGGCGGGACCATCGCGTAGAGCACGGTGGCCAGGTTGCCGGTCTCGAAATGGTGGACCTTCGCGTCGAGGTGCACCAGCGCGTCCGCCGGGTCGGCACAGACCAGGGCGTACGCCCGCAGCGCGCTGCGCAGCCGGCCCATCACGACCGCCGACTGCAGGCCGTGGCCGGAGACGTCACCGACCACCACGCCGAGCCAGCCGGAGGGCAGGGCGAACACGTCGTACCAGTCGCCGCCCACGCCGGAGTCGTGGCCCGGCAGGTAGCGGGAAGCCATCTCGACGCCGGGCACCTCGGCCAGCGCCGTCGGGAGCAGGCTGCGCTGCAGCGCGAGCGCGGTCTCCCGGTCGACGGTGCCGGCCCGGGTGTGTGTCGCCACGCTGGCCCGGTCGGCGACCATCTCCAGCAGGCGCGCGTCGTCGGTGCTGAAGGCCCGCGGCTCCCGGCTGCCGACGTGCAGCACGCCGGCCAGCTCGCCGCCGCCGAAGATCGGCACACCGAGAAGCGAGCGGACTCCCCCGCCGCGGACCAGCGGACTGGTGTCGGTCTCCTCGGTGATGTCGTCGACGATCACGGGGCGCCGGTCGCGGGCGACCCGCCCCGCGAAGCCCCGGCCCACCGGGATCCGTACACCCACCTTGAAGTGCTCGTCGAGGCCCTTGGCGGCGGTCGCGACCAGCTGCCGGGCATGCGGGTCGAGCAGCATGATCACCGCGGTGTCGATCTGGAGCAGATCCTTGACCCGGTCGAGCAGCTCCTCCAGAAGCGCGTCGACGTCGAGGCGCGAAAGGGCAGCGTCCGTGACGGCTTCGAGCCGCCGCAGCCGCTCATCGCTACCTGTCACCGCGTCGATCACCTGAACAGCCTAAACCGGGAACCAGCGGGGGGCGCGCGCACGCACCCCCCGCCGATCAGTCAGCTTCCGAACACCTCCAGGTTGAAGAGCGAGTAGCCGTAGGCCGTACCCCTGGCTGTGCCGTAGATCCGGACGTATCGCCCACTGGCGCTGAGGCCGGTGTTGTCGTCCTCGCCGCCGTTGCCACCCGTCACCGTCCGCGCGACGGTCCAGGTGGTGCCGTTCGGCGAGGTCTCGATCCGGTACGCCGACCCGTAAGCGGCCTCCCAGAGCAGCCGGACCCGGCTGATGGAGTACGTCTGGCCGAGATCGACCTGGATCCACTGCGGGTCACCGAACGCGCTCGACCAGCGCGTGGTGGTCGACGCGTCCACCGCCTGCGAGGCCGGGAACGCCGCGTTCTCGACGCTGGAGGCCGTCGCGGGTTTGTTCAGCGCCACGTTGGTCGCCGTCGGCGGCTGGCCGCCACCGCCGTAGACCTCGAACGAGAACAGCGAGTAGCCCCACGCCGTGCCGCGCGCCGTACCGTAGATCCGGACATACCGGCCGGACGCGTTGAGCCCGGTGTTGTCGTCCTCACCGCCGTTGCCGCCCGTCACCGTCCGCGCGACGGTCCAGGTGGTGCCGTTGGTCGAGGTCTCGATCCGGTACGCCGAACCGTAGGCGGCCTCCCAGAGCAGCCGCACCCGGTCGATCGAGTACGTCTGGCCCAGGTCCACCTGGATCCACTGCGGGTCGGCGAACGCGCTCGCCCACCGGGTCGTGGCCGAGGCGTCCACGGCGGCCGACGCCGGGTACGCGTCCGCCTCGACGCTCGACGCCGTCGCCGGCTTGTTGAGCGCGAGGTG
>NZ_JBFAIU010000364.1:0-7448 GCF_040654855.1 Asanoa sp. NPDC050611 | reverse complement strand
CAGCCTCGTGGTCGGGCTGCTCGCGCTAACGGTCCTGGTCAGCCTGAGCCGCACCCGCGGCCGCCAGGTGTCCGAACTCGGCGTACGGCGGTAGGACCAGCCGAACAGCACGATGCCGGTCGCCCCGTGCTCCCGGGCGTACCGGATCGCGGCGGCCAGATCCCGCCACTCCGTGTCACCGAGGTGGTAGTAGCCGTCCGGGCTCGCCGGCGCGTCCGGGTCGTTCCGGTAGCCGATCACCAGCATGGTCAGCCCGGCCTTGACGACGTCGGGCAGAACGCGCAGCGCCTCGTGCCGGCTGCCGCCCCGGCCGTGCACGGCGATCGCCCACATGCCGGGCCGGTGGCCGCCCGGCGGCGGCACGAGCCACGCCGGCAGGTCGCCCAGCTCCCCCGCCACCGGCACGGTCGCGTAGTCGAGCCCGAACGCGGTCTTCGGATCGGTGCCGAACACGTTGTAGTCGACCGCGACCTTGAACCCCGGCCGCAGCTCCCCGGCGACCACCTCGTCGACCCGGCGCACGACGGTGTCTCCGTCGACCCGCACCTCCGCCGTCAGCCGGGCCCCGCCGTCGGGCCAGAGCAGGCCGAGCGCGATCGGCTTGGCGGTGTCGTCGTCGCGGCTGAGCGTGACCTCGTCGCCGTCGACGGCGAGCGCCCGCACGACCAGCTCCTGCAGGTGTTCGACGCCGAGCAGCTCGCCGGAGAAGTAGTAGCCCGCGCCCGCGGTGCCGAACGCACTGGTCGCCGCGGCGGCCAGCGCACCGCCGACCACCCGGCGTCGGGTCACGATCACACGGCAACATCACCACAAAACCCAAGATCATGCGACGGTACGGCGAGTTGAGCTTCCTCACGGCCCGGCGCCCTCACGGACGACCACCGCGGCGCCCGGTCGCAGTGGGTCGCCTGCTGTGACGGCTTCGCCCGTGAGCAGATCGAGGCCGTCGGCCCGCAGGTCGTAGGGCCGCTCACCGTGGTTGATCGCGACGAGCCAGCCGCGACCGTCGCGCGTGCGGCGAACGACCTCCACCCCGGCCGGCGGCGGCGGTCTGCGCGGGAGCACCCCGGCGCCCTCCGCGACCGCGCCGAGCAGCGCCACGTAGGCCTCGTCGTCGAGCCGGGTGGAGAGGTACCAGGCCTCGCCCGACCCGACCCGGTGGCGGGTGACGGCCGGGCGGCCGTCCTCGTACCGGATGGTCGCGTCCGCGCCGGTGAGGTGGACGGTCTCGCTCCAGAGGCTGCCGCTCGCACCGCCGGAGAGCGCCCGGCCCGCGCCCTCGGCCAGCGGATGGACCTCCTCCAGGCGCACACCGAGCAGCTCACGCAGCGCGCCGGCACGGCCGCCCGGGTGAACGCGGGCCCGGTCGTCGGCCACTCCGGTCAGGTAGGTCGCGACCAGCCGGCCACCGCCGGTCACCCAGCCCGCCAGGGTGGCGGACTGCTCGTCGGTGAGCAGGTACCAGCAGGGCAGCACGAGCACCGCGTACCGGGAAAGCCCGTCCAGGCCACCGACGACGTCGCAGGTCAGTCCCCCGCGGGCCAACGCCCGGTGGGCCAGCCGGGCCTCGGTGCGGTGGTCGACCGCGCTGGACGGCAGCACGGTCGCGTCCAGCGCCCACTGCGACGGCTCGTGGAACCCGACGGCGACCCTGGCCTCGACCGCCGCGTCGAGCAGCTCGGCCGTCCTGGCCAGCGTGGCGCCGAGGGCCGCGGCCTCGCGATGGACCCGGGTCTCGGCACCGGCGTGCGGCACCATCGCGGCGTGGAAGACCTCGGCGCCGCCCCGCGGGGCCCGCCACTGGAAGAACATCGCACCGCGGGAGCCGCGCGCCACCGCGGCGAGCGCGTGCCGGGTCATCCGGCCCGGCTCCTTGGCGTGCATCCGTCCGCGGGTGTAGACGAGGTTGGGCGCGGTCTCCATCAGCAACCAGTCCGGGCGCCCCGTCCCGTCCAGAGCCCAGCCGCGGGCGAGATCCGCGAGGAAGGCGGCCTCCTCCTCGGCGGCCGGCCCGGACTCGGCCGGGTAGTGGTCGACGGCGACCAGGTCGACCTCGCGGGACCAGCGGAGGTGGTCGACGGGCACCCAGTCGCCGAGCACGAAGTTCGTGGTGACCGGCACGCCGGGGGCCACGGTGCGGAGCACGTCGCGCTGTTCGCGGTACGCGTCCAGAAGCTCGTCGGAGGTGAACCGGCGGAAGTCCAGCACCTGTGCGGGGTTGGGAAGATACTGCGTCGTCCGGGGCGGCAGGATCTCCGCCCAGTCGCCGTACCGCTGGCTCCAGAAGGTCGTGGTCCACGCGTCGTTGAGCGCGTCGAGGCTGCCGTAGCGGCGTTCCAGCCAGCCGCGGAAGGCGTCAGCGGTCAGGTCGCAGTGGCAGGTCGTGCCGTACTCGTTGTGCACCCGCCACAGGGCCAGCGCGGGATGGCGGCGGTACCGCTCGGCCAGCGCACCGGCGAGCCGGCGGGCCGCGGCGCGGTACGCGGGGGCGCTGGCGCAGTAGGTGTCGCGGCTGCCGGGGCTGCGCCGGATGCCGTCGGGCCCGACCGGCAGCGTCTCCGGGTGCCGCCGGCTGAACCACGGCGGCGGGGCGGCGGTGGGTGTGGCCAGCGCGACCCGGATGCCGGCGCCCGCGAGTCCATCCAGGACGGTGTCGAGCCAGCCGAACGCGTACCGGCCGGGCGACGGTTCCAGCACCGACCAGGCGAAGACGCCGACGGTGACCACCGTGACACCGGCGGCCCGCATGAGCGCGAGGTCCTCGCGCCACACCGGCTCGGGCCACTGCTCAGGGTTGTAGTCGCCGCCGTAGAACACCGGTCAGCCCTTGACGGCACCGAGGATCACGCCGCGCGTGAAGTGCCGTTGCACGAACGGGTACACGGCGGCGATGGGCGCGACGGTCACGACGACCACCGCCATCTTGATCGCCAGCGTCGGCGGCAGCGCGGTGCCGACCGCCGTGCCCGACGTCTGTGGCGTCTGCCCGGCGAGGATGAACGTCTGCAGGACGCGCTGGATCGGGAACTTCTCGTTGTCGTCGATGTAGAGCAGCGCCGTGAACCAGATGTTCCAGTAGCCGACGGCGTAGAAGAGACCGACCACGGCGACGACCGCCTTCGACAGCGGCAGCACGATCCGCCACAGGATCCGCAGCTCCCCGGCACCGTCGACGCGGGCGCTGTCGAGCAGCTCGCCGGGCAGGTTCTGGAAGAACGCCCGCACGACGACGAAGTTGAAGACGTTCAGCGCGCTGGGCAGGATCAGCGCCCACAGGGTGTCCTTGAGACCGACCCCGGTCACCACGAGGTAGCTGGGCACCAGGCCCGGGTGGACGAGGAACGTCAGCAGGAAGAAGAAGAGCAGGCCACGGTGGCCGACCGAGCCGGGGCGGGACAGGCCGTACGCGGCGGGGACGGTGACCAGCAGGCTCACCGCGGTGCCGCAGACCGTCACCAGCACGCTGATCCACAACGCCTGGCTGATCTGGCCGCCGGAGAAGATGATCCGGTACGCGGATAGGTCGATTCCGCGCGGCACCACCACGAGGCCGCCGGAGGCGTTGATGGTCTCGCGCGAGGACACGCTGGTGACCAGCGCGACCCACAGCGGCACGAGCACGACGAGCACCACCGCGGTCAGCACCGAGCCCTTGGCCACCTGACCGGCGACGCTGGGCGGCTCCTCCCAGACAGGCCTCATGAGCGGGCGTACACCCCCCGTTCGCCGAACAGGTGGGCGACCTTGTTGGCGAGCAGGATCAGCACCAGCCCGACGGCCGCCTTGAACAGGCCGGCGGCGGCGCCGAAGCCGTAGTCGCCGGTCGTGATCGCGTGGTAGTAGACGAACGTGTCGAGCACCTCGGCGGCCTGCCGGCCCACCGCCTCGCGCTGCAGCAGGAACTGCTCGAAGCCCACCGACAGCGCGTCACCGAGCCGCAGGATCAGCAGGAGCACGATGACCGGGCGCAGGCCGGGCAGCGTGACGTGCCACAGCCGCCGCCACCGCCCGGCTCCGTCCGCCGCGGCCGCCTCGTACAGGTGCGGGTCTATTGTCGACAGTGCGGCCAGGAAGACGATCGTGCCCCAGCCGACGTCCTTCCAGACCACCTCGGCGGTGACCAGGAGGATGAACGTGTCCGGGTTGGTCATGATCTCCGGTGGGTCGATGCCGGCCTGGCGCAGCTCCTGGGCGAGCAGTCCCGCGCCGCCGAGCATCTGCACGAAGAAGGTGACGACCAGCACCCAGCTGAAGAAGTGCGGCAGGTAGACGACGGTCTGGACGAACGAGCGGACCCGCTTCGACATGATGCTGTCGAGGATCAGGGCCAGCGCGATCGGCAGCGGGAAGAAGAACACCAGCTGGAACGCGGTGATCGACAAGGTGTTCCGGAGCGCGTCCCAGAACGCCGGCGTGGCGAACAAGGCACGGAAGTTCTCCAGGCCGATGAAGGGGCTGCCCAGCAAGGCCTGCAGGGGGCTGTCGCCGATGTACGGGTTGTAGTCCTGGAACGCGACGACGTTGCCGAGCACCGGCACGTAGTGGAAGACCAGCAACAGCAGGGCTCCCGGCAGGACCATCGCCAGCAGCGGCCAGTCCCGGCGCAGCCGCGCCCGAAAGGGCACGCGGCGCCGGCGTTTCATCGGCCGGCGTCGGCCAGCGCCTTGCCGAGCAGCTCCCGTGCCTCGTCTCCACCGTTGGCCCGCCATTCCTTGACCACCGCGTCGAGCTCGGACAGCGGCCGCCGGCCCCGGAGGATGTCGTTGATCTGGTCTTCCGAGGGCACCAGCCCGGCCTTGTACTTCGCCGGCATCTCGAACTTCAGGCCGTCCCACGGGTCCTTCTCGAGGTTGGTGACGGTGGCGTTCGCGTACGCCAGCATGTCGGGCACGTATTTCGGGGTCTGCGGCGTCGGCTGCACGACCGGGCTGCGGCCGCTGATGAAGAAGTACTGGTTCTGGATCTCCTTGAAGCCGAGGTCGGTCTTGACCGGCCCGTCCGGGCCACGCGTGTGCTGCTTGCCCTCGGCGCCGAACTCGCGCAGGTTGAACTCGTTGGTGCCGAACGGCGCGGAGCACCAGTTGACCACCCGCAGGATCTCCTCGACCCGTTCCTTGCCGAGGCCCTTCTTGACGAAGGTGTAGGAGATCGGCTCGTCGTCGCCCCAGGCGAGCGGGGTGCCGCCACCCGCGGCGAACAGGGGCACCGGCGCCACGTCGAAGCCGGGCGTGACGTTCTGCTGCTCGGCCTGCATGGGCTGCCACATGCCCATGCCGTCCTGCTTGAACAGGATCTTCCCGCTCTGCAGCAACTGTTTGGCGTCGGCGCCCCGGCTCGCGACGACGTCGGGGTGCACCAGGCCCTCGGCGTAGAGCTTCGCCATGAACTCGGCCGCCTGCCGGAACTCCTGTGTCTCGTACTTGAACTCGGGCGTGCCGTCGGACTTCAGCCGCCAGCCGTCCTTGCTGCCGGGCGCTTTGTGGAACATCTGGACCATCGCGAAGATGTTGTCGAAGGCCCAGACACCCTTGCGCTCGTCGGTGACCGCCTTGCCGGTCGCGTGCAGCTCCGCGAGCGAGGTCGGCGGCCCGAGGCTCGCCTTGCCCAGCAGGTCCTTGCGGTAGAACAGCACGAACGGGAACGGGTTGTCGGTCGGGTTCGGCACGGCCATCAGCCGCTCGTTCCAGCACGCGTTGCGCCAGGCACCGGCCGGCAGCGTGGCCAGCATCGGGTACGCCTTGACCGCCGAGCCCGCCAGGAACGGAGTCAGGTCCTCGAACAGCGCCTGCACCGCGTCGCCGAAGCGGGCCAGCTTCGAGACCTCCCAGCCCGGCACGCAGAGCAGGTCCGGGACGTCCCGCGCGCCGAGGACCGCGCCGAGCTTCTCGGCGTACGTGTTGCCGTCCTGGACACTGAACTCGACGGGTGTCCCGAGCTTGGCGTTGACCGCGGTCAGGTAGCCGTTGTCGGCGCCGCTGGGCGGTGCCGGGCCCCAGGCCGGTGTCATCGCGCTGATGGGCTTGCCGCCCGCGCCCGGCTGTTGCGCGACGGCGTCGACCAGGGTCCCGGGGAACCGCGTGTAGCCGTCGGCGACCGGCCGGGTGCTGACGATGTCCGGCGTCGGGATGCCCGCCGGCAGCGGGCCCGCTTCGGGCAGGACGCCGGCCAGGGCGTCCAGCTTCTGGGTGGCCCCGCCCTCGGCGGCCTTGTCGCCGCAGCCGCCCAGGAGTCCCGCGCCGGCGGCCGCGGTGACGCTGTAACCGACCAGCCGCAGGAAGGTGCGCCGGCTGGTGGCGCCCGTGTCCATCGTCACGGCGCTCCTCCCACATTTAGTTTGGCTTGTAGCCAAACAAAGTAGTCGACGGTCAGATCCACCACAAGAGACGATTACGGCCGCGCCGACCGGTGCGGCATAGTGGCACCCATGACCCTGGAGCGCGCATGATCGGCCTGCCCGCGGCCACCCGGCCCACCGACCTGGTGGACGTGCGGGTGACCAACCTGGCCCTCGTGCTCCGGCACGTCCGCGCGCACGCCCCGTGCTCACGGGCGGACATCGCGGCGGCGACGGGACTCAACAAGGCGACGGTCTCGAGCCTCGTCACCGACCTCATCGAGCGCCGGCTGCTGCGCGAGTCCGGGCTCGTGGGCAGCCGGATCGGCCGGCCCGCGACGATGCTGACACTGGAGGGCATGCCGTACGCCGCGATCGGCATCGAGGTCGCGCCGGACCACCTCAGCGCGGTGGCGGTCGACTTCGCCGGCGGCCGCCTGCTCACCTGGCGCCGGGCGGCACCCGGCCCCGAGGCGCCGGCAGGGCGCACCGTCGCGGCGGTCGCGGCGCTGGCCGCGCGCGTGGTCGGCAAGGTGACCGGGCAGGGGCGCACGGTGCTCGGCCTCACGCTGGGCGCGCCCGACGACGGCATCGGTGCGCAGGTCACCCGCAGCCTGCACGACCCGGCGTTCGATGTCGTCGTCTCGCCCGCGGCGGCCCTGGCCGTGCTGGCCGAGCAGCGCGAGGGCTCCCACGCGGGCAGCGCCGATCTCGTGCACCTGCGCGGCGGCGTCGGCGTCACCGCCGGGGTCATCGCCGGTGGCCGCCCGCTGCGTGGCGCGCGCGGGCTCGCCGGCTCGATCGGGCATCTCACGGTCGACCCGGACGGCCCCTCGTGCGCGTGTGGCCGGCGCGGCTGCCTCGACCTCTTCCTCGGGCTGCCGGCCCTGTTCCGCGCGGCACTGCCGGGCGAGCCGCCGCCGGTCGATTGGGGTGCCGGCGTCGAACGGCTCGCCACCCTGGCGCACACCGGTGACGCCACCGCCCTCGCGGCGTTGACGGCGGCCGGCGGCCACCTCGGCTCCGCCGTCCGGGCGCTGGCCGACGTGCTCGAACGCCTGGTCATGGACAGCGGCTCGGTCGAGCTGACGTTCGCGGTGACCGAGGAGGGCAC
>NZ_JBFAIU010000363.1:0-7454 GCF_040654855.1 Asanoa sp. NPDC050611 | reverse complement strand
GGTCGTCGCGGAACACCGCGCCGGCGGTGAACTCGGCCAGCCGCTGGGTCGGCAGGGCCAGCCAGTCGCTCGTCGTAGGGTGCCGGGCATCCGGCATCGCCAGGGAGGCGGCCAGGTAGTCGTCGAGGGCGTCCACGGTCACGCCGAGCACCTGGCCGGGCACCGCGGGCGTGGTCGGGATGCCGTGGAACGTCGCCGGCAGCGCCGCCTCGACGGCCGCGCGCACGGCCGGGACCTCGTGCCGGTCGCCGACGAACACCTGCAGCCGCGGGCCCCAGTCGTGGTCGGTGGACCGCGCGGTGTCGAAGCCGAGCACGTCGGAGCCGGTGTCGACGCGGCCCGCCGCGTACCGCCGGCCCCGCAACGCGGGCGCCACCACCTCGTCGTGCAGCCGGCGGCTGACCGCCAGGCCCGGCGTGAACTCCATGCCGATCTCCCCGGGATAGGCTCGAATGGATCACCCACGGTGGCGAGAGGACGAGACGATGGCTCTTCCCGAGATCGTGTCCCGCGAGCAGTGGCAGGCCGCCCGCGACGCCCTCCTGGTCAAGGAGAAGGAGGCGACCCGCGCGCTGGACGCGCTGGCCGCCCAGCGGCGCCGGCTGCCGATGGTGCGGATGCCGGGTGATTATGCGTTCACCGGCCCGACGGGCAAAGCGGGTTTACGCGACCTTTTCGAGGGCCGCGACCAGCTCGTCGTCTACCAGTTCATGGACAACGGCCCCGACGACATCTGCTCCGGTTGCGCCAGCTTCACCGACAACGTCGGCCGCCTCGAACACCTGCACGCGCGCAACACCTCGTACGCCGTCGTCTCGAACATGCCCCTGCAGCAGCTCCTGACCGTGCGCGACCGGATGGAGTGGACGGTGCCGGTCTGGTCCTCGCGCGGCAGCACGTTCGCCGACGACATCGGCGCCGGGGGCGGCTTCGGGCTGGCCGTGTTCGTCACCGACGGCGTCGACGTGTTCCAGACCTACCTCACCAGCGGGCGCGGCGTCGACCGGCTGCGGTTCGACTTCAACATCCTCGACCTGACGCCGTACGGGCGGCAGGAGAGCTGGGAGGACTCGCCGCTGGGCTGGCCGCAGACCGAGCCGTACAGCTGGTGGCGCCTGCACGACGAGTACTGAGCGCGTGTTCACCGTCGCACCCGCGTCGCCCGACCAGCTCGACGACCTGGCCGCGTTGCTCGGCCAGCGGCAGTTCTTCGCGTCGAAGCTCGCGGCGCAGGCCCGCGCGCTCGGGGTGCTCCTGGTGGGCCGGCTCGACGGCGCCGCGGTGGGCAACGTCTGGGTGTCGTTCTCGCCCGCGCCCGAGGCGGAGGTCAACGAGTTCCTGCCCGGCGTGCCGATGCTGGTGCATCTGGAGGTGCTGTCGGTCTTCCGCAACCGCGGCCTCGGCACGTCGCTCATCCGGGCGGCCGAGGACCTGGTGCGCGCGCGGGGACACGCACGGATCTCGCTGGGTGTCGGGATCGACAACCCGGGGGCGCGGCGCCTGTACGAGCGGCTCGGCTACGCGGAGTGGGCACACGGGACGATCGCGACCGGGTACCACTGGGTCGGCGGCGACGGGGTGCCGCGATGGTTCCCTGAGACGATCACGATGCTGGTCAAGTCCCTCACGGCTGGAAGCGGTAACCCATCCCCGGTTCGGTGAGCAGGTGGCGGGGATGCCCCGGGTCGGACTCCAGCTTGCGGCGGAGCTGGGCCATGTACTGCCGGAGGTAGTTGGTCTCCGTCTGGTACTGCGGGCCCCACACGTCGTGCAGGAGCTGCCGCTGGCTGACCAGCTTGCCGGGGTTGCGCAGGAGGATCTCCAGCAGGTGCCACTCGGTGGGCGTCAGCCGCACCTCGCCGGCGCCGTCGGGCGGGTCGACC
This sequence comes from Asanoa sp. NPDC050611, assembly GCF_040654855.1. Taxonomy (NCBI): domain Bacteria; kingdom Bacillati; phylum Actinomycetota; class Actinomycetes; order Micromonosporales; family Micromonosporaceae; genus Asanoa; species Asanoa sp. NPDC050611. Next base: position 5,571 of record NZ_JBFAIU010000363.1, on the reverse strand, counting down.
GTACGGGCCGACAGGTCCACGGTGAACGGACCCACCTTGACCACCGGGGTCGCGTCGGTGGTGGCACCCATCCGCCTGGTCACGGCGCGGATGCGGGCGAGCAGCTCGTCGACGCCGAACGGCTTGGTCACGTAGTCGTCGGCGCCGGCGTCGAGCGCGGCGACCTTGTCGGCGCTGTCGGCGCGGCCGGAGAGCACGATGATGGGGACGGTGGTCCAGCCGCGCAGGCCGCGGATGACGTCGGCACCCTCCATGTCGGGCAGGCCGAGGTCGAGGACGACCAGGTCCGGCGGCCGGGCGGCCGCGGCCCGCAGCGCGGTGCCACCGTCGGCGGCGACGTCCACCTCGTAGTTGCGGGCGCGCAGGTTGATCCGCATCGCCCGCAGGATCTGCGGTTCGTCGTCGACCACCAGAATCCTGGTCACCGCACACCACCCGCCGGCGGCTCGCCGCTCTCGTCCACCTGTTCCGTACCGCCTTCACGTCTGTCGTCGACCCTGTCGTCCACGTCGTGCCGGGTCTCGTTCGCGGGGTGCCCGTCGTCCGCCGGCCCCGGTCCTGTGCCGTGCCGGAGACCGCGGGCGCGACGGGGAAGGTCGCGGCCGTGCGCGTGACCACCGCCGTGTCCGTGCTGGCCGTCCCCAGCCTCTTCACCAGGGCTGGCCTGCGCCCCGTCGGGGGCCGTTCCACGGTGACCGCCGGACTGGCCGGCGCCGTCCGTGCTCGCGAGCCTTGACGGGCCGGGCCTGGCACCGTTGTCGTCGGCTGGTCGGCCGCTGCCCGGTGCGTCCTTGTCGGCCGACTTCCGGCGGCGGCCGCCGAGCCGGCGGCGTTTGCCGTCCGACTCCGGCTTGGCCGCGGCACTCTGTCCGGCCAGGCGCGACGGGTGCACGGGCGTCGGCACGAGGCGGTGGCGGTCCGTACCCCCGCCGTCCTCGTCCGTCGCTTCGACGCCGTCCGTAACCCCGGCGGCCTGGTCGGGCCGCTCCCCCGGATCCGCCCGGCGGACCGGTTCCGGCACCGGCCCCCGCTCCGGCCGCGCCGGCTCCTCGACCGCCAGGTCCGGCGTCGCGGCCGCGCCCAGGCGCGACGAGAGCTGGGCGTCGCGGGGCCAGCGGCGCAGGCGCTCGCGGATCGCGCGGTCGGCCAGTTCCGTGGCGCGCGTCTCGGTCGGCTCGACGTCGGCCTCGGCGGACGGCAGCGACAGCACCATGGTCAGCCCGCCGCCGGGGGTGGTCTCCGGCGCGAGCGAGCCCGCCATCGCCTCGGCGAGGCCCCGCGACAGCGCCAGGCCCAGGCCGACGCCCTCGTGGTTGGTGTGGTCGCCGAGCCGCTGGAAGGGCTGGAACACCCGGTCGCGGTCGGCGTCCGGGATGCCGGGGCCGTGGTCGATCACCCGCAGCTCGACCAGACCGCCGTGCTCGCTCGCGGTGATCTTCGGTGGCTTGTCGACCGGGCTGTACCGGACCGCGTTGCCGATCACGTTGACCAGGATCCGCTCCAGCAGGCCCGGGTCGGCGTGGACGAGCGGCAGGTCGTCGGGCATCCGCAGGATCACCGGGCGGGCGGTGGCGCCGAGCTCGTCCAAGGCGCGCGGCACGGCCTCCTCCAGACCCAGCGCCGCCGGCACCACACCCAGCGCGCCGGCCTGCAGGCGGCTCATGTCGAGCAGGTTCGCCACGAGCCGGCTCAGCTTGTCGAGCGACTCGTCGGCGGCGGTGAGCAGCTCGTCGCGGTCCTCCGGCGAGAACTCGACCTCGTCGCTGCGCAGGCTCGTGACGGCCGCCTTGGCGGAGGCCAGCGGCGTACGCAGGTCGTGGCTGACGGCGGCGAGCAGCGCGGTGCGCATGCGGTCGGCCTCGGCCAGCGGCTGAGCCTCGGCGGCCTGCTCGACCAGGCGCTCCTGGCGAAGCGCGATCGCCGCCTGGGCCGCGAACGCCTCCACGATCCGGCGGTCGCTCGCCTCGAGGGTGCTCCCCCGCAACACGAGCGCGAGGTCGTCGCCGATCGGCACGTCGCTCGTACCCTCGGCGGGGGTGTGGCTCGGTGGGTTGCCGTCGATGGCCGCGACGCGCCAGGCGGTCGGGTCGCGGCGGCGGTCCGGCACGTCGACCGCGCCCGGCGCGCGTTCGAGCAGGGTCACCGACTCGAGGCCGAACATCTCGCGCAACTGGGCCAACAGGGCTTCCAGCGGGCGTACGCCGCGAAGCACCGAACCTGCCACGGTTGCCAGGGTCTGTGCGTCGGCACTCGCTCCCGCCGCCTCCCGGGTCCGCGTGGCGGCGGTGTCGACGACGGCGCTCACGGCTATCGCCACCACGACGAACACCGCCAGCGCGAGCAGGTTCTCGGTCTCGTTGACGGTGAACTGGTGCAGCGGCGGCGTGAAGAAGTAGTTGAGCAGCAGGAACCCCGCCACGGCCGTGGCGATCGCCGGCCACCGGCCGCCCACCAGCGAGACGACGATGACCCAGAGCAGGAACAGCATCATGTCACTGGCCAGTGACAAGTCGTCGGTGAACGGCACGAGGATCGCGGTCAGCGCGGGCAGCCCGATCAGCGCGACGAGGTACCCGGCGATCCGGCGGCTCCGGGACAGCGCCGCTCCCCCACGCCGGAACCGGCGCCGGCCCGCGCCGGCCTCCTCGTGGGTGACCAGGTGCACGTCGATCGGCCCGGACAGCGCGGTGGTGGTGACGCCGACGCCGGCGGAAAGGATCTGCTGCATGCGGCCGCGGCGGCTGGCGCCGAGCACGAGCTGGGTGGCGTTGACCCCGCGGGCGAAGTCGAGCAGGGCGCGCGGGACGTCGGCGCCGACCACCTGGTGGTACGTGCCGCCGAGGCTCTCCACGAGCAGCCGCTGCCGCGAGAGGAGCGCCGGGTCCGCGTCGACCAGCCCGTCACTGCGGGAGACGTGCACGGCGAGCAGGTCGGCACCCTTGCTGCGGGCGGCGATCCGGGCGGCGCGGCGGATCAGGGTTTCACCCTCGCGCCCGCCGGTCAGCGCGACCACGACCCGCTCGCGCGCTTCCCAGGTGGTGCCGATGCCGTGCTCCTCGCGGTACCGGTCGAGCTGCTCGTCGACCTTGTCCGCCAGCCAGAGCAGGGCCAGCTCGCGCAGGGCGGTCAGGTTGCCGACCCGGAAGTAGTTGCCCAGCGCCGCGTCGACCTTCTCCGTCGGGTAGACGTTGCCGTGCACCATCCGCCGCCGGAGCGCCTCGGGTGTCATGTCGACGAGCTCGACCTGATCGGCACCGCGTACGACGCTGTCCGGCACCGTCTCCCGCTGCACCACCCCGGTGATCTGCTCGACGACGTCGTTGAGCGACTCGAGGTGCTGGATGTTGACGGTGCTCAGGACCGTGATCCCGGCCTCGAGCAGCTCCTGGATGTCCTGCCAGCGCTTCTCGTTGCGGGAGCCGGGGACGTTGGTGTGCGCCAGCTCGTCCACGACGGCGACCTGGGGGTTGCGCTCGAGGATGGCGTCGACGTCCATCTCGGTGAACCGCGCGCCGCGGTAGCTCATCTCCCGCCGCGGCACGACCTCGAGATCGTCGACCATCTCGGCGGTGTGCTGCCGGCCGTGGGTCTCGATGAACCCGATGACCAGGTCCGTACCCCGCCCGGCCCGCCGCTGGGCTTCCTCGAGCATGGCGAAGGTCTTCCCGACACCGGGCGCGGCGCCGAGATAGATCCGCAGTTGTCCACGAGCCATCGCGTTCAATAGTCCCGCGCCGCGGTCCCCCACCGGGGCGATCTTGACGTTATCGCTACGCGTTATCCGTCACCGAGCGTGAACCGTGCCGCGGTGTGCCACGAATCCGGTTCCGGCGCACCCACCATAAGCCAGACCTCGCGCGCTTCGGCCCGCAGCGGGAGCTGTCCGCCCACCGCGTGGGCCGCGCCGCGCAGGTCCTCGACCGCGACATCGTGCCCGACCGTCAGATGGGGCACGACGTCCTCGAAGGCCCCGCCGTACGGCGGCCGGTCCGGGAAGCGCGCCCAGAGCGCTTCGGTGAGGGCGCGGAACGGCCGGTCGGGCGTGGGCGCGAGCCACACGACCTGGTCGCCGAACCACCGGACCTCGGTGAAGTCGACGGTGAACCGCGGTATCGCGGCAACGGTCGTTCTGACGGCCTCGAGGACGTCGGGGGTGATGCGGTCGGGCGGGATGAAGGGGTAGAGAGCGGTGACGTGCGCGGGCACTCCCCAGCGGGCGGCCTGGTCGAACCGCGCCCGGTACGGCCCGACGGCATCCTCAGCCTCGGGCACCGGCACGATCAGCGCGGTCTCGATCACCTGCACGCCGCCAGTCTCGATGCCCCACGCCTCTAGATCAAGAACCGTCTTCACGCCACCGTCGCGCCGCGCACACCTTGTAAGGCATCCTAGGATGTTGGTTTGGTTCAGAACTGCGGGGCGGACACCCGCGCCCGCGATGTGGCGCGATCCGCCGGCGAAGCGTGCCTCAGCACCCGCACGCGCCGGCAACCTTGCGCCCCGCCCCGGGCGCGTGCGCGCCCGGGCGCTCCGCGTCGAGAACCCGACCCCGAGCGGACCTCTACAGGCCGGTCAGGCCCACGTCACCAAATCAGCCACGGGCCGCTCCCAACCCGAGCAGAGCGGCGATACCCAGCGCGCTTCGTGGCGCGTAGGCGCAGCGCCACAGCCCGCCGTGGGCGGCGTACTCCGCCTCCTCGTGCCAGACCTCCGCCGCCGGCGTCGGTGGGTTGCGTAGGTCGTGGACCAGCAGCGCGGCCATCAGCGTGTTGCTGGTGGCCGGCTCGAAGACCTCGACGCCGAAGCGGTGGGCGCCCGCGTAGGCCGCCGCCAGCGCCCGGTTCTTGACCACCGAGCGGGTGCGGGTCGGCGGTGCGACGTTCATGCTGACGGTCACGCCCTCGGCCCTGGCCACCGTCGCGCGCCAGCGGTGGATGCGTTTCGAGAGCGCGTAGTTGGGGCCCTGCTGCGCCACCAGCGAATCGCAGATCCCCGGATCGTCGCCCGGTGCGTAGTTGCGCCGCAGCATCCGCCCACCGGAGAGCAGACGCAGCGGCCGCCGTAGTCGGGCGACCCCGGCCGGGCTGGCGTACGCGCGCTCGGCGTGCGCGACCGCCTCACCCGGGACCGCGAACACGTCCGTCGGCGTGGCCAGGAACGCCAGCGCAGTGTCGGGTCGGGACTGCCGCACATGGCTGGTCAGGGAGTCGACCGCGCTGCTCAGCCGGACGTTGATCGCGCCGTCGGCGTAGACGTAGTTGCCCAGCACGAGACGCCCGTCGAACCCGTCGAGCCAGCCCGCCACCGACCCGATCCCGTGCAGCAGGTCAGCGCCCGCCCGACCGCTCAGCTCGCCGTCGCCCTTGGTGGCCGGCACGTGCAGGCGGCCCCCGTACCTCGTCGCCGTCTCGATCAGCCGCGACCACAGCGCGGGCCGCGCCAGGTCGACGGCCGCGACCTGGTTGCCCCAGCGCAGCAGGGACGGCACCGGACCCATCTCGGCGCCGGCGCCAAGCGCCACGACCGTCGTGCCGCCGAGGTCGAGCCAGTCCGGGTTGGCCTAGATCGGAA
>NZ_JBFAIU010000362.1:0-7464 GCF_040654855.1 Asanoa sp. NPDC050611 | reverse complement strand
CGCCGCTGGGCTCGCGCGCGCCGGTCAGCTCGGTCAGGGCGGCGTCGCCGGCCCGGACCCGCGTCTCTTCGGGTTCGACGCCGGCCTTGCCAGTGGATCGCGGTCTGGGAGGCCCTCGCCGACGGCATGGCGGGCGTTCCCGACGAGGACCCCGACCAGGTGCCGTTCCAGCTGCCACCGGCGCCGCCCGTGCTCGTGGGCCGGGACGGCGAGCTCGACCGGCTCGCCGCCCTGACCGGCGGCGCCTGGCTCCTCACCGGCGCCGGCGAGGTCGGCAAGTCCGCGCTCGCGGTGCTGGCCGCCCACCGCGCCGCCACTGACGGTCATGACGCACATGATCGACACGGTCTTCCTCGACGTCGGCGGGACGATCCTCGACGAGTCCCGCGAGTTCGCGGCCTGGGCGGACTGGCTCGGCGTTCCCCGGCACACGCTCTCGGCGGTCTTCGGCTCGGTGATCGCCCGGGGTCAGGACTACCGGCAGGTGTTCGAGACCTTCCGACCCGGCTTCGACCTCGCGGCCGAGCTGGAGTGCCGCGCGGCCGCCGGCCTGCCGGAGACGTTCGGCGAGGAGGACCTCTACCCCGACGCGCGCGCGTGCCTGGCCGCGTTGCAGGACGAGGGCCTGTTCGTCGGTCTGGCCGGCAACCAGCCGGCGCAGGCCGAGGCGATCCTGCGCGACCTCGACCTGGCCGTTGATGTCTTCGGCACGTCGGAGGGCTGGGGCGTGGCGAACACGGCGCCGGGGTTCTTCGAGCGGGTCGTCCACGAGGGCGGCGGCGCGTCGTCGATCCTGTACGTCGGCGACCGGCCCGACAACGACATCCGCCCGGCGCTGGCGGCCGGCATACAGGCCTGCCTGATCCGGCGCAGACCGTGGGGCCACATCCTCGACCTGCCGGCCGCGACCGCCCGGTCCCTATTCCGCATCGACTCCCTGGACGCGCTGTCAAGCCTGATCGCCAAACACAGCGCCGCGGCGACCTGACACATCGGACGTACGCGGGCGCGATCCGGAATCCGCGGGCGCTAGCCTGGACCGATGTCCGACGCTCTGCAGGTTCCGCTGGTCGTCTCGGGCGGCGCCGACGCCCGGCGGCTGGCCCGGATGATCGGCGATCTTCGGGCCGAGCTGCTCGCCATCGACGTCCACTCGACGCAGCCGACCGGCCCGGCCGGCGCGGTCGCCGGGCTGCTACTCGCGATCAGGCCCTCCGCGGCCGCGATCCGCCTCATGACGGCGGCGATCGCCGCCTGGCTGCGACGGCAGCCGACGGAAGTGACCATCGAGATCGACGGGCAGCGGTTCTCCGGGCATGTGACGAAAGCGCAGCTCGACGAGCTGGTCGCGGCCTTCATCGCGCGAACCGCGCAGACCCAGACCGCACCTCTGAGCGACCCGATGCCCGAACTGGAGGGTGAAGACTTCGACGAGCCCGACTACCCGATCATCGTTGCTGAGCCCGCGGCGGACATTGATGATGACTTTCCTTGGCACCCGGCCGGTGGCTTGGTCGGAGCGCTGCCGGACCCGGAGCCGTCCCGGCGCAAGCCGGACGCGAAACCGGCGTGGCCCCGAGCTTCCGATCTGTCGCCGAAACGCCTGCTGACCGGGAGCGTTCCCGCTAGGGCGGCGCTCGGCGACGAGATCAGTCTCATCGTCCGGGTCGTGCTGGAGGACTCCTCGAACCGCGGACCGTTCGCCAGCGCGCTCGCCCCGTTCGACGTCTCGCCGGCCGGGACGGAGCTGACGATCGTGCTCGAGTCCCGGGCCGGGCTCGCACCCCTCGGTCCCGTGCAGCAGCGGCTCCTCGTCCCACCGGTAGGTGACTCGGCGCCGGTCCGGTTCGCGATCCGGTCGACGGACGTCGGGTTGCACGACCTGACTGTCACCGCGTGGTCCGGCGGCACCTACGTCGGCGAACTGGACCTGCAGGTGTCGATCGGCCGTAACACGGCGGTCGTCGACGGCGGCGCCCGGGCCGCGGACCTGTCCGCCCTGACGCGCCGGCAGGGCGAGGCGACGCTGCAGGTCCTGGTCAACAACGGCCAGTACATGTTCCAGCTGCTGGCCGGCGACGACCTGTTCGACACCGTCCCCGGCGACAAGCTGACCGAAGACCCGGCCGCGGCCGTGCAGCGCGCCCGCGACGCCCTCGGCCGGATCGCGCGTGGTCCGCGGGCCAGCGGCTACACGGCGCCGAACGCGATCTCGCTGATGAAGGCGCTGGGCGTCGGCCTGTGGGACGCCATGATCCCGCGAGAGCTGAAGGACCAGTTCTGGTCGATCCGCGACCGGATCACCATGTTCACCATCGCGTCCACCATGGACGCGGTGCCCTGGGAGCTGGTCTATCCCAAGTCGCCCACCCAGGACCACGGCTTCCTCGTCGAGCAGTTTCCGGTGCTCCGGCGGATGCACCGGCACCGGTCGCCGCGCATCGGCCTGAGTGACGCCCGCTTCGTCGTACCACCGGGTGCGCCGTCGAACGCGGAAGCCGAGGTGAAGCGCATCCGTGACGTGCTCGGGGTGTCCGCTGAGGGCCGGACCATCGTCGACCTGGAGCAGCTGCTCGGGCTCATCGACTCCGGCGACGCCGGCCTGTTGCACTTCGCCTGCCACAACGCCTTCGACTCGGGCGCCGGCTCGGCGATCGGGATGAACGGCGGTGCGTTCATACCCGACCTGCTCAACCCCGCCGTCAGCGCGCAGGCCTTGCGCGAACGTGCTCCGCTGGTCTTCCTCAACGCGTGCACGAGCGCCGCCGACGTCCCGCGCTACACCGACATGATGGGCTTCGCGAGCCAGTTCATGAAGGCCGGGGCCGGTGCGTTCGTCGGGACGCTGTGGGACGTCCGCAGCGAGCCGGCCGGCCGGTTCGCCGAGGACTTCTACACGCGCCTGGCCACCATGCCGCTCGGTGAGGCCGCCTTCGCGGCGCGGCGGGCATTGCGGGAGTCGGACAGCGCCGACCCGACGTGGCTCGCTTACACGATCTTCGGCGACCCCGCCGCGACGTCTCGACAGGGAGGTACGCCGTGAAGACGGACCAGGGAACAGTTCCCGCCGAAGAGCTCGTGGCGGAGATACAGAACGCCGTCAAGACGGCCAACGTCAGTGGTCACACCGCGCGGGACCTGGTCGTCCGGTCGGCCCAGATCACCCTCAACGTGGTCGCGGCCAGCGCCGGCGGTGGAAAGATCGACTTCCGCGTGCCGGTCATCGGGCTGAAGCTGAGCATCGGGGCGACGCTGGCCCGCACGGACACCCACACGATCACGGTCACCCTCGTCCCGCCCGACCCGGACGAGCACGAGGTGCGCACGGGCGAGGTCTCCCGCGTCCTTGTCGAAGCCATCGAGACCCTCCGCCGGATCATCAGCACGGCCGCCGGCGGGCCGCAACGCCTGGTCATGGACAGCGGCTCGGTCGAGCTGACGTTCGCGGTGACCGAGGAGGGCACGATCTCCCTCGGCGTCGACGGCGAGCTACGCGACGAGCTGACCCACACCATCAAACTCGAGTTCGGCCCCGTCCAGCGAACCGAGACCGCCTAGTCGATCGCGGCGATCGCGTCGCCCGGTGCGACCTCGGCGCCCTCCTCGACCAGCAGGCGCACCGCGCCCCCGGTCGGTGCCTCGACCTCCACCGAGACCTTGTCGACCTGGACCTCGGCCAGGGTCTGGCCCGGCTCGACGTGCTCGCCGTCGCGGACGAACCACGTCGCGAGCACGCCCCGCGCCGCCGGGTCCTGCTTCGACAGCGCGGGGAACGGCACCTGCGTCATGCGCCCACCACGGCCCGGATCGCGGCCTCGATGCGGGCCGGGCGCGGCAGGACCGCGTACTCCAGCGCGTGCGCGTACGGGATCGGCACGTCCGGCACCGCGACCCGGGCCACCTTCGCCCGCAGCAGCCCCGGGTCGACGTCGGTGACAGTGGCGACGACCTCGCCCGACAGGCCATACGACAGGTAGTCCTCGTCGACGACCACGAGCCGGCCGGTCTTGGCCACCGACGTCAGGATCGCCTCGCGGTCGAGCGGGACCAGGCTGCGCAGGTCGAGCACCTCGACGTCGATGCCCTCGCCGGCCAGCACGTCGGCGACGTCGAGCGCGTGGTGCACCGACAGCGAGACCGTGACGACCGTGACGCTGGTGCCCTCCCGGGCCACCCGGGCCTTGCCGATCGGTACCTCGTACGCCTCGTCCGGAACCTCGTCGACCGATCGCGGGTTCTTCGCCATCCAGGCGAGCCCCATCACTCCCTTGTGGAACATGTAGACCACGGGGCTGTCGTCGCGGATGGCGGAGACCATCAGACCCTTCGCGTCGTACGGGTTGCTGGGCACGACGACCTTCATGCCGGGCAGGTGCGCGAACGTGCCCCACAGGCACTGCGAGTGCTGCGCGCCGTCGCTGTAGCCGCCGCCGACCGCGGTGGTGAGCACCATCGGGACCTTGACGTTGCCGCCGGACTCGTACGAGATCTTCGCCATGTGGTTGTAGATCTGGTCCATGCAGACGCCGAAGAAGTCGACGAACATCAGCTCGACGATCGGCCGCAGCCCCTCCACCGCGGCGCCGATGCCCAGCCCGATGAACGCGGTCTCCGAGATCGGCGTGTCGATGACCCGGGTCGCGCCGAACCGGTCGAGCAGCCCGGTCGAGGAGCCGAAGATGCCGCCGTACGCCCCGACGTCCTCGCCGAGCACGATCACGGACTCGTCGCGCTCCATCTCGGCGGCGATCCCGTCGACCATGGCCTTGGCGGTGGTCAGCCGGTGCCGGCTCTGGGTGGCCGTCATGCCACTCGTCCGTCCGCGAACACGTACCGGCGGGCCTCGTCCGGATCCGGGGTCGGGCTGTTCTTGGCGAACGTCACCGCGTCCTCGACGCGCGCGACGGCGTCCGACTTGATCGTGGCGGCGGCCGCCGCGTCGAGCAGGCCGGCCGCGCTCAGCGTCCGCTCGTACGTCGGCAGCGGGTCGCGCCCGGGCACGTCCTCGATGTCCTTGCGGTACGCCTGCGCGTCGCCCTCGAAGTGGCCCCACAGGCGCAGCGTGTGCACCTCGATCAGGCTCGGCCCGTCGCCGGCCCGGGCGCGGGCCACGGCCCGGCCGGCCGCCGCGTAGACCGCCTCGACCGCGTTGTCCTCGATCCGCTCGCCGGGCATGTCGTAGCCGGCCGCCCGGACCGCGTTCGACGGCACGCAGGTGGACGAGGCCCGCGGCACCGAGATGCCCCAGTCGTTGTCCTCGACGACGAACACCACCGGCAGCCGCCACAGCGCGGCGAGGTTCAGCGACTCGTGGAACGCGCCCTGGTTGGCGGCACCCTCACCGGTCACCGCGACCGCGACGCGGTCGGTGCCCTTGCGCTGGAACGCGAACGCCTGCCCGAGCGCCGGCGGGTAGCCCTCGGCGATGATGCCGGAGCAGGAGAAGTGGGTGGCGGGGTCGAACAGGTGCATGTGCCCGCCGCGCCCGCGGCCGAGCCCGGTCTCGCGGCCGAAGATCTCCGCCGCCATCCTGCGCAGGTCCACACCGTGCGCGACGGCGAAGTGGTGCGGGCGGTGCGTGGCGGTCACCGCGTCGTCGGTGGTCAGGTGGGCACACACACCGGCGGCGACGGGTTCCTGCCCGGCCGCGAGGTGCATCTCGCCCGGCACGAGGCCCTTGCCGATGTCGAAGCCCGGCCCCTTGTCGGCGTGGTACTCGCGCAGCATCGCCTCCTCGAAGGTGCGCGCCAGCACCATCGTGCGGTACAGCTCGACGCGGGTCGCGCCGTCGATCTCGTCGGGATCGGTCATGCAGGCAGCGTCGAACGGTCCGGTCGGTGGGACAACAAGGTGTTTTCAAATGGTGGTACGCGGGTCAGCCGGCGAGGGCGAGCGAGGCCAGCCGGGCGGTGCGGGCCAGCGCGTCGGCGCGCCCGATCACCGCGCCGAGCCGCCGGACGGGCACCGAGACGGCGACCGCGCCGACCACGTCCGGCGCGACGACGGCGGCGGCCACGCAGGCGGTGCCGACGCAGTACTCCTGCCGGTCGACAGCGAGCGGCCCGCCGGCGTCGATCTCCCGCAGCAGGCTGGCCCGGTCGGTGATCGTGTGCCGGGTCAGGTCGGGCAGCTCGTGCCGGGCGAGGTAGTCGGCGCGGTCGGCGTCGCCGAGGCTGCCGAGCACCGCCTTGCCGAGCGCGCACGCGTGCCCGGCGTCGTGGAAGCCGACCCAGAGGTCGACCCGCGGCGCGTCCGGGGTGTCGGCGATGTCGACGACCCGGATCTCGCCGTCGTCGTAGAGCGAGAGGTAGGCGGCGGCGTGCAACTCGTCGCGCAGTGCCTGCAGCAGCGGCCGCACCTTGGCGATCACGAGGTTGCGCCCGGCACCCTGGCCGAGCGCCATGATCCGGTCGCCGAGCACGTAGCCACCGTCGGCGCGGCGCAGGTAGCCCTCGTGGACGAGCGTGCGCAGCAGGTGGTAGGTCGTGGACAGGTGCTGGTCGGTGAGCCGGGCGAGGGCCTTGGCGGTCACGGGCCGGTCACTCGCGCCGACGGCGTCCACAAGGTTCAGCGCACGCTGCACGGAGCCGATCAGGGTGGGTCCCGCCATGAGTCGAGTATGTGCGCTCCGGGCGCGGATTTGGCAGGCTGCGGGCCATGATTGACGGAGCCGTCCCCGCCAACGAGACCACCGTGCCGTTGCTGCCGTGCGTCGCGCCCGAGGAGACCCTCGCCTTCTGGCGTGCGCTCGGGTTCGCCGTGACGTGGGAGCAGACCCGGCCCTATCTCTACCTGGCCTTCCGGTGGCGCGGGTTCGAGCTGCACTACGGCCGCGCGGGCCGCGGTGTCGACCCGGCCGAGGAGACCACCGGCGGCTGCCTGGTGATGGTCGACGCGGTCGCGCCGTACCACGCGGAGCTCACCGACGCGATGCGCCGCGCGCATGGGAAGGTGCTGGCCAAGGGACTCCCCCGGATCACCCGCTACCGGGCCGGGGCGTCGCGGTTCACCGTCATGGACCCGTCGGGGAACTCCATCGTGTTCATCCAGCGCGGCGAGCCGGGCGAGCTCGAGTACGGCGGCTCCAAAGCGCTCACCGGCCTCGCCAAGGTCCTGGACAACGCCCGGATCCTGCGGGAGTTCAAGGAGGACGACCGGGCCGCCCACCGCGCGCTGAACTCGGGCCTGCGCCGCCACGGCGACGGCGCGCCGGCCGTCGAGCAGGCGATGGCGCTGGCGGCCCTCGTCGAGCTCTCGACCGCGCTCGACGAGCCCGTCGAGGCCTGGGGAGCCCGGCTGCGCCAGCTGACCCTGACCGCCGACGAACGCCGCCAGGTCGAGGCCGCCGTGGCCGACCCCGCCCTGCTGGCACCCTGGCTGCCGCCAGCGGCACCGCTCCGGCATCCTCGCGGCGGGGCTGCTCCGGCATCAGCTCGCGGTGCTGCTGCTGCGGATCGCGCTGCT
>NZ_JBFAIU010000361.1:0-7534 GCF_040654855.1 Asanoa sp. NPDC050611 | reverse complement strand
GGGCTGCCGGTCACGGTCGGCGCGAACATGGACTCCCGCAGCACGTCCCGGACGTCCCGGGTTCACCGCCCGGCCAGCAGGTACTCGGTGTGCGTGAGGTGCGCCATCTCCTTGAGGTAGGGGCCGACCACCTGACCGCCGGTCTCCGCGACCGCGGCCATCATCTTCAGCTCCTCGTCGAGCACCATGTAGAGCTCGTCGACCTCCTTCGGGTCGGCGAGGAACTCCAGCAGGTCGACGTCCGAGCCGTGCCGGTGCGTACCGGAGATCGGGTTCATCATCACCAGGCCGTCCTCGACCGAGACGTGCCGCTCGGGGGAGGCGCCGACGATCACCCGGGCGCCGGTGTGCACGAGGAACGTCCAGTACGCGCCGCGTTCGTCGAGCAGCAGCCGGCGGTACGCGGCCAGCGCGGCGTCCAGCGGCGGCCCGTCGACCTGGGCCGTGTACGCACGGTGGATGACGAAGTTGGCGCCCTCGCCCCGGCCGATCTCGTCCGCCAGCACGCGGGAGACGGTCGCCGCGTACTCGTCGTCGGTGACGTCGAAGCCGGCCGGCCCGACGGTCCGGACCGGCGCGTCCAGCAGCTCCGCCAGGACGGTCGCGAGCGGCACCCGCTCGTGGTTCTCGATCGACAGGCATTCCAGGGGTACGCCGTCGTCGACGGCCTCGAAGCCCCGCTCGGCGACCTGGCGGTAGGGGACGACGGCGAGGGCGGGGATCGGTAACTCGGCGAGCGTCGCTACGGTGCGTACCGGACCGGTATACACGTCGACGTGTTCGGCGCCTTCCCGGCGCACGAGGGCGAACGGGCTGTGGCGGTCGAGCTGCATGGCGGTTTCCTCAGGGCTCGGGCGGGTGCCAGCGAGGAGAACCGGGAAGCGGGCCGCCTCGAGGGCGGCCGCGTCGGATGGCTACGCGCGGGAGTGGGCCGCCGGGTCGGCGGGCCACCACATGCTCAGTCGCGCGTGCATGGCAGGAACGTACCGGTTGCACGCCGGGTTCGGAAGAGGAACCGCGGGGTACGGTGGCTGGCGATGAACGTTCTCGCCCTCGACCTGGGCACCTCCTCGGTGCGCGCGATGGTCTTCGACGACCGGGCCCGGGCCCGCCCCGACGCGCTGGCCCGGCGCGGTTTCGACCTCTCGATCGCCGCCGACGACACGGGCGGCGCCACCCTCGACGCGGACGAGTACCTGGCGGCGCTCTGTGCCTGCCTCGACGAGCTGGCCAAGGGCGGCCACCTCGACGACATCGGGCTCGTGGCCGCGTCCGCGCAGTGGCACTCGGTGCTGCCGCTCGACGCCGCCGGCCGCCCGCTCGGCCCGGTGGTCACCTGGCTCGACACCCGGCCCACGCCGCCCGCGGACGCCACCGGCCCGCTCGACCCGGAGGCCTTCCACCAGCGCACTGGTGCCTGGTGGCACCGGTTCTACTGGACGGTCAAGCTGCCCTGGCTGCGCGGCCTCGGGCTGGCGCCGGCCCGGTACACCGGCCTGGTCGAGTACATCCTGGCCGAGCTGCTCGGCGAGGCGGCGATGTCGGTGTCCCAGGCCTCGGGCACCGGCCTGCTCGACATCTCGACGATGGAGTGGGACGCGGAGGCACTGGAGATCGCGGGTGTCGAGGCGCGGCACCTGCCGTCGTTGGCGCCGCTCGGCTGGCAGGGCCGGCTGCGGCCCGAGTACGCGCGGCGCTGGCCGCAGCTCGCCCGGGCGTCCTGGTGCCCCGCGATCGGCGACGGCGCGGCGTCCAACATCGGCTCCGGCGCCGTCGACGAGACCCGCGCGGCGATCACCGTCGGCACGTCGGCCGCGGTGCGGCTGGTCCAGCCCGCCCCGCGCGGCGCCGAGCTGCCGCCGCTGCCGCACCGCCTCTGGCGCTACCGCGTCGACGACCACCGCGTGGTGACCGGCGCCGCCTACTCCGCCGGCGGCAACCTGTTCGCCTGGGCCCGCCGCGAGCTGCGCCTGCCCGAAGGCCCCGCGCTGGAGGAGACGCTCGCCGGCATCCCGCCGTTCACGGGCGTCCAGGCCGACCCGCGGCTGGGCGGCGACCGGCCGCCGGGCACGGCGCCGGCCGGCTCCGGCGAGCTGCGCCACGTCGGCTTCGGCACCACGGCCAGCGAGATGTTCGCGGGACTGATGGCCGGCGTCTGCACGCTGGTCCTCGGCGACCTCGAGATCATCGAGTCCACCGTCGACCATCGCGTCGCGGTCACGCTCGGCGGGGGCGCGATCGCCGCCTCGCCGTGGTGGCGACGTGCCTTCGAGCTGTCGCTCGCACCGCGCGAGGTGGCCCACGTGGACGATCCCGAGGTCGGCTGCACCGGCGCCGCGCTGGTCGCCCTCAATCGCGCCGACCAGACCTACGGGTGACTCGACCCTGACCTGACCGCTCTGCGACGATAGATCAACCGGAACGGACGAGTTACGTCCGCCGGACGGATGGTGCGCACATCCGCCTCGCGTTCAAGGTGACCACACTGGGCGGTCGCCCTCGTGCGTTGAGCTTCCGGGCCTGGTTGGATGAACGGGTTTCCCGGTGTGGCCGGCGCCGGGGCGACGAGGAGGAGCGGGTGGCAGGAGCGACCGGGCAGCCCCGAGGCGCGGTGCCGCACCATCGCCGGCAGCACGCCGAGGTGAAGCTGACCCCGCACCGCCGCAACTCCCGCTACCGCCTGCGCGACTGGCGGATCCGCACCAAGCTGACCGCCATCCTGATCATCCCGTCGCTGGCCTTCGTGCTGCTCGCCGGTTTCCAGGCCCGCACCGTGTTCACCCAGGCCGGCGCGCTCGGCGAGTTCTCCGCGCAGGTCGGCGTCGCCGACGAGATCACGGCCCTGGTGCACGCCGTGCAGCAGGAGCGCGACCGCACCGCCGGCGAGCTGGCGGCACCCACCGACCTGGCCGGCCGGCCCGACGCCGCGCGGCTGACCAATGTGCTGCGTCCGTACGCGGACGCCGTCGACGCGGCCGCGACCCGGTTCCGTGCCGCGGCCGACCCGACGCTCAGCGGCGACGTCTCCTGGCAGGTCGCCTACGGCCGCACGGTCGAGCTGATCGACCAGCTGCCGACGCTGCGCACCGCGGCGGGCGGCAGTGCCACGCCGCAGACCGTGTTCGACACGTACACCCGGCTGGTCGACGCCCTGATCGCGCTGCTGGCCGAGCCCTCGCCGGGCGCGGACCACACGGACCTCTCGCAGGCCGTGCTCCGCTCGGTGCAGCTCGCCCGCGTCGAGGAGCTGGGCTCGCGGGCCCGCGCCCGGATCTTCGCGGCCGCCAAGGCCGGCGGGTACGGCCCCGACGACCTGGTGACCCTCTCCGACCTGCGCACCCAGCAGCTCGCCGCGCTGGCCGACTTCCGGCTCAACGCCACATCGGACCAGGTCACCCTCTACGACGACACGTCGGCGCTGCCGCAGTTCGTGGAGGCGACCCGGCTCGAGGAGCGCACGATCGGCACCGCCCGGGCACCCGAGGTGCTCGGCGCCGAGCAGTGGTGGGCCGCCAGCCAGAACCGGGCCGAAGAGCTGCGCAAGGTGGAGCAGCGGGTCAACGCCGACGCCGACGCCGCGGCCAGCGCGCGCAGCAGCGCCCAGCTCCGCGACAGCCTCCTGGTCGCCGGCGGCATCCTGCTGGTCCTGGCGATCGCGGTGCTCGCGTCGTTCGTGGTCGGCCGGTCGATCGCCCGGTCGCTGCGCACCCTGCGGACCCACGCCCTGCAGGTCGCCCAGGTGCAGCTGCCCGAGGCGCTGGAGCGGCTGCGCGCGATGGGCGGCGGCGCGGTGCCGCGGATCGACGTCTGGCCGGCCGCAGTCAAGTCGATGGACGAGATCGGTGAGGTGGCGGAGGCGTTCGTCGCCGTGCACCACAGCGCGATCGCGGTCGGCGTCGAGCAGGCCACGATGCGCCGCACGGTCAACGCGATGTTCGTCAACCTGGCCCGGCGCAGCCAGGTGCTGGTCGAGCGCCAACTCGAGCTGCTCGACGAGCTGGAGCGCGAGGAGAGCGACCCGGACCAGCTCGACAACCTGTTCAAGCTGGACCACCTCGCCGCCCGCATGCGCCGCAACGACGACAGCCTGCTGGTGCTCGCCGGCATCGAGTCGCCCCGTCGGTGGAGCGACCCGGTCGCGCTGCCCGCGGTCGTCCTCGCCGCGGTCGCCGAGATCGAGTTCTATCCCCGGGTACGGCACGACGCCATCGACCCGGTGCACGTGGTCGGCCACGCGGTCGGCGACGTCGTGCACCTGCTCGCCGAGCTGCTCGAGAACGCCACGGTGTTCTCGCCGCCGTCGACCTCGGTGCACGTGTTCGCGCACGGCGGCCCGCGGGTCGGCACGGTCATCGAGATCGCCGACGACGGGCTCGGCATGTCCCCGGCCGCGCTGCAGGAGGCCAACGACACGCTGGCCGCGCCGCCGCTCGCCGACGTGGCGGCGTCCGAGCGGATGGGCCTGTTCGTGGTCAGCCACCTCGCCGCCCGGCACGGCATCCGCGTCGAGCTGCGTGCCGGCCGCCGGGGCGGCGTGATCGCGGTCGTCCGCCTGCCCGCCGACCTGCTCGTGCACGAGCGCGCCGAGCTGCCGTACCGGCCGGCCCGGCCGATGCTCGCCGCGGTCGCCGCCGTCTCCGGTGCGGCGCCGTCGTTGCAGCCCGGGCCGCGTGCCGGCAGCTCGGTGTCCGGCGTACCCGTGCACGCGCTCACGCTGTCGACACCGGGCGGCGGGGTGCCGGCCGTGCCGTCGCCCGGCACCGCGGTGCCGGCCGTGGCCGCCCCGCCCGTCCCGCTGCCGATCGCCGGCAACGGACACGTCGCGGCGCCGCCCGTGGTGCCGGCGCCGGCCGCGCCGGTCGTCCCCGACGCCCCGGCCGCGCTGCTGGACGGCCCGCTCGGCCGGCGCCCCGGGCGGTCGACCACGCCCCGCCCGGCCGACACCGCCGAGGGCGTCTCCTGGTTCTCGCGCACCGCCGGGCCGGCGCCGACCGGCGTGGGCGCGGCTCAGTCCGCCGCGGGGCCGCCCGCGGTGCCGGTCACCGGCGGGACGGGCCCGGCGGGCCTGCCCATGCGGGTGCCGATGGCGCAGCTTCCGGGCGGCAACGACGCCGCCACGGTGCCGGTGCCGCGCGGCGAAGCCGATCCCGACGCGGTTAGCAGCCTGCTGAACAGCTTCTACGGCGGCGTGCGGCGCGCCGAGTCCGAGGACCCGAACGATTTGACGAGCGCGCCGGGCCGGCGCGGAGAACGGGAGCAACGATGACGACGCTCAGCCGCGAGGCGCGCGACCTGAGCTGGCTGGTCAGTGGCTTCGCCCAGCGGGTGCCGGGCGTGGCGCACGCGATCGTGGTGTCCTCGGACGGCCTCCTCATCGCCGTCTCCGACCACCTGCCGCGCGACCACGCCGACAAGCTCGCCGCCGTGACCTCCGGCGTCATGAGCATCACCAGCGGCGCCGCCCAGATGTTCGACAACGACTACGTCAAGCAGACCGTCGTCGAGATGGGCCGCGGCTACTTCCTGGTCATGCACATCCGCGACGGCTCGATCCTGGCCACGCTGGCGGGCTCCGACGCCGACATCGGTGTCGTCGGCTACGAGATGGCCCGGCTCGCGAAGCAGGCCGGCGAGATGCTGACCCCGGCGTTGCGGGCCGAGCTGCAGCAGGCGCTCCCGCGTTAGACGGCGTTGTCCTTGATGACCCCCCGGTACCAGAGCGCGCTGCGCTTGGGGATCCGGCGCTGCGTCGGGTAGTCCACGTAGACCAGTCCCCAGCGCTGGTCGTACCCCTCGGCCCATTCGAAGTTGTCCATCAACGACCAGACGTGGTAGCTCTCCAGCGGCACACCGGCCGCGATCGCCCGGTGTGCCGCGGCGAAGTGGTCCCGGAGGAACTCGACCCGGCCCGGGTCGTCGACCGTGTCACCGCGCAGCTCGTCCGGGCACGGCAGGCCGTTCTCGGTGATGGTGAGCGGGATCGGGCCGTAGTCGCGGGTGATCCGGGTCAGGGTGTCGAACAGCCCGTCCGGGAAGATCTGCTGCCAGAACGCCTCCGAGGTCGGCCAGCGCATCTCCGTGTCGCCGCTCGGCGCGACGTAGTACGGCGTGTAGTACTGCACCGCGACGAGGTCGACCGGCGACGAGATGACGGCGAGGTCACCGTCCTGGATGCCGCGCACCATGCGGCTCTCGGGGCCGAGGTCGTCGAGCACGTCCTGCGGGTACGCGCCGCGCAGCACGGAGTCGAGGTAGAGCCGGTTCTCGTAGCCGTCGTAGAGGGCGGTGGCGGCCGCCGCCTCCGGGGTGTCGTCGACCGGGTAGCACGGGTGCAGGTTGAACGCCGGCCCGATCCGCGCCTCGGCCGACGCGCGCAGCGCCCGCACCGCGAGGCCGTGCGCGAGCTGCAGGTGGTGCGCCACCAGGTAGGCCGCGGAAGGGTCGCGCAGCCCGGGCGCGTGGTGCCCGCCGAGGTAGCCGTTCTGCACCACGGTCTTCGGCTCGTTGATGGTCAGCCAGACCGGCACCGCCGCGCCGAGCGCCTCGAACACCGCGGCGGCGTAGTCACCGAACCGGTAGGCGGTGTCGCGGTTCTCCCAGCCGCCCGCGTCCTGCAGGGCCTGGGGGAGGTCCCAGTGGAACAGCGTGGCCATCGGCTCGATGCCGCGCTCCAGCAGCCCGTCGACCAGCCGGCGGTAGAAGTCGAGCCCGCGCTGGTTGGCCTTGCCGGTGCCATCGGCCTGCACCCGCGGCCAGGAGATGCTGAAGCGGTAGGTCTGCAGACCGAGGTCCTTCATCAGGTCCAGGTCGCTCGCCCAGCGGTGGTAGTGGTCGGCGGCGACTCACCGGTGTCGCCGTTGCGCGTGCGGCCGGGGGTGTGACTGAACGTGTCCCACACGGACGCGCCGCGGCCGTCCTCCTTGGCGGCACCCTCGATCTGGTACGCGGACGTCGCGGCGCCCCAGCGGAAGCCGTCCGGGAACCGCAGTCCCAGCCGGCGTTCCGGATTCGGGTCGGCGTCCGGCGAGTCGGGGTCGCAGGCGGCGGTGAGCAACGACGCCGCGGAGATGGCGACCCCCGCGGTGGGTCGCACGGCGGCCCGTGCGGCGGTCGCGGCGGTGGCCGAGAGCGCGGCGCGGCGCAACAGGCGCCGTCGGGTCAGCACGGTCATGTGCAGGTCTCCTCGGGGGTGGGATCTGGGAGCGCTCCCAAGATCGTACAGCCAAAAGCCCGGTCCTGGGAAGCCCCGAAACTGGAAAGCCGGACAAAAGAGACGGTCGACCGGTTCGGCGTCGCCGCCTGTCCTGTCGACCGATTCATGCCCGTAACAATCGAGGGCTAGCGTTGGGGGCGGGGAGGGCAACCCCACCCCCAACCTCAGTTACATACACGCACGACGGTTGGCACCAGGCGTGCGTGTCGCGCGGGAGCCGGGCCACGCGAGTGGCGGTGGTTCCACCTCCTCTCGAGGGGGAGCGGAGACCGGCGACGGAGTCCGGGCTGGCCCGTCGCCGGCCTACTCTGATGTCCATCA
>NZ_JBFAIU010000360.1:0-7560 GCF_040654855.1 Asanoa sp. NPDC050611 | reverse complement strand
GCTCGCGAGCAGCCGCACCCAGCCGCGCCTGCAGCCCCTCGTCCCCCAGCAGCACACCGAGGTTCTCGGCGAGGGCGGCCCGGTCCCCCTCCGGCCGTTGATGCTGTTCTTCGCGGTGCTCGCGGGCGCCGGCACGAGCGACACCGGCGGCCCGCGCGGCGGTGGCGCGCCTCCCCGCGGTCCGGACGGCACGCCGGTGGTCGACGGCTTCACCTTCGTGCGCCAGCCGCTGGCCGGAGACGGCACGCTGACCGTCCGGGTGGCCGACCTGACCGGCACCGCGCTGATGCCGTCCGAGCCGGGCAACGCGCCGCCGGCTCCGGCCGGACCGGAGCGGCCGGGACCGGCGAAGCCGGAGCAATGGGCCAAGGCCGGCCTCATCATCAAGCAGGGCACGACGCCCGGCTCGCCCTACGCGGCGGTGATGGTGACCGGCGAGCACGGCGTACGCATGCAGCACGACTTCGTCCACGACCAGGCCGGTCCCGCGGACGCCCGCTGGCTGCGGCTGGAGCGCACCGGCGGCACCGTCACCGGGTACGCGTCCACGGACGGCGCCGCCTGGACGAAGATCGGCACGGCCACCCTCCCGACCGGCGAGCTGGCGGCGGGCCTGTTCGTCGCCACGCCGCCGCACGAGGAGTTCGACCAGTTCCTCGGCGGCACCAGCAGCATGGGCGGCATGGCGATCGCGACCGGCACGTTCGACAACGTCACCGCGCCCGGCAGCGACTGGGAGACCGTGGTCGTCGGCGACAACCCGGCCCGTGACCGGCCGGACGTGGGCGCGACCCGCAGCGGGGACACGGTCGTCGTCAGCGGCACCGGCGACATCGCGCCCGCCGCCGGCGGTGCCGGACCCAAGCTCGAGCAGACGCTGGTCGGCGGGTTCGCCGCGCTGACGGTGCTGGCCGTGCTGGGCGTCCTGTTCGTCACCACCGAGTACCGCCGCGGCCTGGTCCGCACCACGTTCACCGCGACGCCGTTCCGGGCCCGCGTGCTGGCCGCGAAGGCCATCGTGATCGGGGTGCTCACGTTCGGCATCGGCCTGGTCGCGTCGACCGCGGCGCTGCTGGTCGGCGAGGCGGTCCGCAGCGGCGACCCCTACCAGGTCGGCGCCGGCACCCAGGTGCGGATCGTGGTCGGCACGGCCGCGCTGCTCGCCGTCGCCGCCGTGTTCGCGGTCGCGATCGGCACGATCCTGCGGCGGGGCGCCGGGGCGGTGGCGGCGGTCGTCGTGCTCACCACGCTGCCCTACATCCTGTCGGTGGCGGCCGTGCTGCCGGCCGTACCCGCGCAATGGGTGTTGCGCCTGACGCCCGCGGCGGCGTTCGCCATCCAGCAGAGCGTGCCGGAGTGGCCGCAGGTGCACCAGGCGTACACGCCGGCCTTCGGGTTCTTCCCGCTGCCACCGTGGGGCGGCTTCGCGGTGCTCTGCGCGTGGACCGCGGCGGCCCTGGCGGTCGCGACCGTGCTGCTGCGCCGGCGGGACGCGTGATGACCGCGCTGCACGCCGAGTGGACGAAGCTGCGCACCGTGGCCGGCCCCTACTGGCTGGTCGCCACCGCGGCCGTGCTGACGGCCGGCCTGAGCGCGGCGACGGCGGCGGCGGTGACCTGCGCCGCGGCCGGCTGCGGGGTGGACGCGCCGCGGATCACCCTGACCGGCGTGCAGCTCGGCCAGGCGGTCGTGGCGGTGCTCGCGGTCATGGTGGTCGGCGACGAGTACCGGACCGGGATGATCCGCACGACCCTGGCCGCGATGCCGTCGCGATCGGCCGTCCTGGCCGCCAAGGGCGTGGTGGTGGCCGGCGCCACCCTGGTCGCGGCGGTGCCGGGCGTGCTCGGCGCGTGGCTGGCCGGCCGCCTGATCCTGCCGGGCCGCGGCTTCACGGCCGCGCACGGCTACCCGCCGCTGTCCCTGACCGACGGCGCGACGTTCCGGGCGGTGGCGGGCTCGGTGCTCTACCTGACGCTGGTCGCCCTGCTGAGCCTGGGCCTCGCGGCGGCGGTACGCGACGCGCCGACGGGGGTCGGCGTGGTGCTCGGCGTGCTCTACCTCGCGCCGATCCTGGCGTCGATCGTCACCGATCCGGACTGGGAACGGCGGCTGCGGCAGCTCACGCCGAGCACCGCCGGGCTGTCCGTCCAGCACACCCTCGACGTGGCGAGCCTGCCGATCGGCCCATGGCCGGGTCTCGGCGTGCTGGCCCTGTGGTCGGCGGGCGCACTGCTGCTCGGCGGGCTGCTACTGCGCCTTCGGGACGCGTGAGCGCCGGCGCAGGCCGGCGCCGACGGCGAGGAGTGCGGCGCCGGCGGCCGCGAGTGGCAGGTTCACGGAGCCGCCGGTCGTCGCCAGCTCCGGCGGGTCCGCCGGTGGGCCGCCGGAGCCGACCTGGAATCCGCGCAGCGGCGTGGCTGCCACGTGGTCCGAGGCGCTGACCGTCCAGCTCGCCGGCCGGAGGCCGGTCAGCAGGCACGACCACGTGCCGGCGGCGGTGGCGGTCGCGCCGCAGGTGACGACGTCGATCTCCGGGCCGCTGCCGGTCGCGGCCGTGACCACCACGGTCGCGCCCGGCCGGGCGGCGCCGCCGGAGACCGTCGCCGCGGTGCCGGCGACGGACACGCCGGTCAGTTCGATCGCCCGCGCGGGGCCGGCCGACAGCGCGAGCGTGAGGGCGGCGGCGCCCGTGACGATGGCAGTACGCAGGAGGGTCATGGCACCTCACCGGGATCGAGCGTCGCGTGCACGACGAGCCGCCGGTCGGCCGACCACTTCGGCTCGCAGGTCGTGAGGGTGAGGGTGGCGACCGTCGCGGTGGCGTCCGGCGCGTCCGGCACCGGTGCGAGCACCTCGACCGCCGTCGGCGCGACCACCCGGCTGCCCGTCACCGTGTAGGTGAACACGCGGCGCCCGTACTCGACGATCACCGCGTCGCCGCGGGTGAGTCGGTCGAGGTCGCGGAAAACGCCCCGGGCGCGGTGGCCGGCGACGGCGAAGTTGCCCACCGCACCGGGCAGCGCGGTCTGCGGGTAGTGACCGGGGCCGGCCGCGAGCGACGTGGCGCCGACACCCTCCACCACCGTCCACCGCTCCCCCAGCCGCGGGATCGCAAGCCGGGCGATCGGCGTGCCCGGCCCGGGCCGCGACGGCGCGTACGCGACCGGTGCCCGCCCGGCCGCCGCGCCGCCGCCGGGGCCGTGCCAGGCCGGTGCGCCGGCCAGCGCGAGCAGCACGAGACCGGCGCACGCCACGGCTGTGCCGGTCCATCGGCGGACGCCCACACATTGGACAATAAGCCCGAAAAGCCGTCAATCAGGCCGGAATGGTCGATCCGCCGGCTCTGCTCGGCTCACTCGCCGCCGTCGCCGCACCCGCCGTCGTCGCCGCAGCCGCCCGCCTCACCGGTGCCGCCCGCACCCACATAGCGGTGCGGCGGGCGCTCGGGCCGGCCGAGCAGGCGGCGCGCGAACATCGCGTCGATCGCCCGGACGGCGGTGAGCCCGAACAGCGCCACCGCCAGGCCCGCGTCCGCCCGGGACACGCCCCGTCACGACGCCTGGCGCCGCGGGTGCAGGTCCGGACGGGCGGCCCGGAGCCCGCGGACCAGCCGCTCACCGGCCAGGCTGCGCCGGGTCGGGCGCACCGTTCAGCGCAGGGCCGACCGCGGCGTCGGCGCGAGCCGCAACAGCCCCACCGGCCCGGCGAGCCCGTCCGTGCCGAGCCCCGCGACGCGCGCCGCGAACGCGTCGACCTCGGAGTCGGGAACCGAGGCGAAGAAGACGAACACGTCCTCGCCCTCCCGCACCGGCAGGGCCGGGAAGTCGTTCGGCTCGTGGATCGTCTGCGCCGTGCCGAGCACCGGGACACCCAACCGCGGGCGCAGAACCCGGTCGAACTCGCCCGCGTAGGACGCGGGACCGGGCAGCGGGCACAGGCCCGCGACCACGATCCGGCCCGGCGGCGGGGCGGTGTCGCGCGACGCCGGTGCCGGGAACGGTTGGACCGCCCGCATCAGCAGCACGTCGTCGACGTCCACCATGGTGGCGTTGGCCGCCGCGCTGTGCTCCTTCCAGACGGGACCGGTGTAGAACGCGGTCAGCGCCGGCTCGCGCCGCTCCATCGAGGGGAAGGCGCGCACCCAGACGAACCGCTCCGGACGGTCGAGGTCGCGGAACTGGCCGACGATCCGCATCCCCTCGGCCTCCTGCGACTCGACGAAGTGCCGGTCGAAGAGCGCGACGAGCGTGTCCCGCCCACCGGGCACGAGCGTGTACTGCCGAAGCTCCACAATGGTCATCTGACCCGTACCACCCGTCTCCAGAGGTCGAACGCCACGAACAGCAGCGGCACCAACACCGCGAACTGCCGGGTCGTGTAATGCCGCAGCGCGGCGGGCACGTCGACCCCGGCCAGCTCACGCTCCAGGGCGCCCGGCACGATGAGCGTCAGCGCGTGCACCGACAACGGCAGGTAGTTGAGCGCCACGCCGATC
Source organism: Asanoa sp. NPDC050611 (assembly GCF_040654855.1). NCBI lineage: Bacteria > Bacillati > Actinomycetota > Actinomycetes > Micromonosporales > Micromonosporaceae > Asanoa > Asanoa sp. NPDC050611. The sequence goes on along the minus strand of NZ_JBFAIU010000360.1, from coordinate 3,065 downwards.
ACGTAGGCGCCGAACACGGTGGCGGCGTGCAGCACCAGGAAGAGCCCGAGCGCGAGGCCGCCGACCACGCCGAGCAGGAACTCGGCCAGGATGACCCAGCGCCGCCACCCCGCGCCGGCGGACCCGTGCATGTCAACGGCGGCGAGCCGACGGATGTCCACCCCGGGATCCTGCCACGTCTGGCCGAAGCTGGTCAGCGGCCCGTCGTGCTGAAGTGCTGGTAGTCCGGGTTGGCGCCGCCGACGTTCCATTTCCAGCCCACCGCCGCGAACGCCTTGACCAGCACGCCGCCCTTGACGGCCATGCCCGGACGGTAGCGGGAGCGGTCGGCGAAGGCCCGGCCGGCCGGCGGCAGCACGTCGTCGCCGAACATGTACGGGTTCTCCACCGGGTTGACGTCGATCGCCTTGCCGTACGCGTGCACCGACCACGACGGCTTGCCCGCGGACACCGCGTTCCGGCAGTTGAACGCCGACGTGTTGTCGGCCGCCATCGACCTGTCGTCGCTGCCGCCGTACTCCGCGACCGGCGTGAGCCGGCGGATCGGGAACCGCTTGGCGAACAGCGTGCGGAACACTGTCGTCACGTCACCGGCCACGTCCTTGTGCACCACGATCCCGCCACTGTGTGGCCGGTTGTCGAAGCCCCAGTAGGTCAACCGCACCAGCCGCAGGCTCTCCGGGCCGACCGGACAGCCGGAACGCCAACTGCTGCCCAGGTCGGCGGCCGTGACCCGCTCGGTCTTCGCGGCGAACGCGGTGCTCGCGGTGCTCGTGGCGGCGGGCGACGGCGGCACCGCGGCGGACGTGGCCGGCGACGGCGGCGGCGACCACGCGGCGGGTTCGGCCGGTCGCGCACCGCAGCCGCCCAGCGCCAGGGCCGCCAGCAGCACCGTCACCAGGTAGGGTTTCGTCCGCAGCATCGTCCATACGATACGGATCGGGTCTCGACGTGAACGCACTGCGGCGGTCGGCGGTGGCCATCCTGGCCACGTTCGCACTCTCGGCATGCGGGGCACAGCCGGGCACCGACACCACCGCGGCGCCCGCGCCGGGCCAGTCGGCGACGCCGACCGCGGCGGCCCGTGACCAGCTCGCCCGCCGCGGCGACCTGCCGGCGTCCAACCGTGCGACGCGTCCCACGCCGACGCGCACCACGGCCAGTCCCAGGCCGAGGACCACCACCGCGAGCAACGACGCGTCGAGGCTGCGCACACTGCCGTCCACGACCACCCAGGTGATCGTCGTCAAGGCCAACGGTTACGGCACGAGCAACGGCACCCTGCAGGCGTTCGGCAAGCGCAACGGCACGTGGACGCCGGCGTTCGGCTCGATGACCGCGAAGCTCGGCACCAAGGGCTTCAAGGACAGCAAGGTCGAGGGCGACCTGACCACCCCGACCGGCGTCTACAGCCTCGGCGGCACCATGTACGGCATCGCCGCGAACCCGGGCGTCCGCTACAGCTACCACAAGCTGGTCGCGGACGACTGGTGGAACGAGAACCCCGCCACCGCCGGCTACAACTCGTTCTTCCACGGCGCCGACCCGGGCGGCGCGAGCGAGGCGCTCTGGGAGACCGACCCGCAGTACCGCTACTTCGCGGTGATCAACTACAACATCCCGGTGCGCAAGGCCGACCCGCCCCGCGGCAGCGGCATCTTCCTGCACGTGATGGTCCCCGGCCGGTCCACCGCCGGCTGCGTGGCGCTGGCCGAGTCCGATCTGGTCAAGGTGCTCCGCTGGCTCGACCCGGCCGCCAAGCCGCGCATCGTGATGGCGCCGTCGAGCGAGCTCGACCGCTACTGAGCGGCTCACTGGTCACTCTCAGCCAACTGTCAGTTTCACCTGGTAGGTTCTCGCGCACGGCCGCATTCTCCGATGTGGATGATTCTCGGAGATGTCTGACGCCGCAACGGTTTGCGGCCCTGACCGACGCTTTCGACACCAGGAGATACACAGTGGTCTTCAAGAAGATGTTGGGCGCCCTCGGGGTCGGTGGTCCCAGCGTCGACACGGTGCTGTCCAATCCCAACACGAGACCCGGCCTGCCGCTGACCGGCCAGGTCAACCTGACCGGCGGCACCAACGACGTCGAGCTCGCGCACGTCACCCTCGGCCTGGTCACGCGGATCGAGGTGGAGACCGGCGGCGGCGACCACGGCACGGTCGGCGAGTTCCACCGCACGCCGGTGGCCGGCCGGTTCAAGCTCAACGCCGGCCAGCAGCTGTCGATCCCGTTCCAGGTCGACATGCCGTGGGAGACGCCGATCACCGACGTCTACGGCCGGCGCCTGCACGGCATGACGATGGGCCTGCGCACCGAGGTGGCCATCGACCGCGCGGTCGACAAGGGCGACCTCGACCCGGTCGCGGTGCACCCGCTGCCGATCCAGGAGCGCATCCTCGAGGCGTTCAGCCAGCTCGGCTTCCGGTTCAAGAACGCCGACCTGGAATACGCCCGGATCCACGGCGTGCAGCAGACGCTGCCGTTCTTCCAGGAGATCGAGTTCTGGCCCGCACCGCACTACGGCGGCATCAGCGAGGTCGAGCTGACCTTCGTCGCCAACCCGCACACGGTCGACGTGGTGCTCGAGTTCGACAAGCGCGGCGGCATGTTCGTCGGCGGCCACGACGCGTACGGCCGCTACACCATTCCCCACTCCGACGCCGACACCACCGACTGGGCGCGCGTGGTCGACGGCTGGGTCCGGCAGTCGGTCGACCAGCGGCAGGCGTTCTTCGCGAGCCGGGGCGGCTTCTCCGGCGGGCACGGCTACCACGGCGGCCACGATCGCGGCCGCCACGGCAGCGGCATCGGCGGCGTGGTCGCGGGCGCGGCGCTGGGCGTCGCCGGCGGCATGATCGCCGGCGAGATGATCGAAGAGGCGTTCGAGGACGACGGCGGCGACTTCGGGGACTTCGGCGGCGAGTAACCGGATCGGCGGGGGGGGCCCGGGGCGGGCCCCCCCCGCGCCCGGCAGGCCGTCCCCACCGCCCGGGGCAGGCCGTGCGCCGATCGGAAGAGCGGCGGGGAGGGAAAGAGGGTAATGGGCTAGGTGTAGATC
>NZ_JBFAIU010000359.1:0-7576 GCF_040654855.1 Asanoa sp. NPDC050611 | reverse complement strand
GTCGTGCCCGTGCGAGGCGACGACCACGGCCAGGGCGTCGGCCGGCACCGCACCGGGCGCCGGCGCGAGCCGCACCTCGTAGCCCGCCGCCGTGCCGACCGCGACCAGGGCGCGGGCGATCGGGGTGTCGCCATAGACCTGCAGCAGCGGTGCCGGCACGACCACCTCCAGGAACACGTCGATGGTGCCACCCGAGAGGCAGGTGTTGTCGGTGACGACCATCCCGGGCAGGTCACCCGGCCCGGTCGCGGCGCCGCCCGGGGTGATCCGCAGCAGCGTCGACTCGCCGGCCGCGAGCTGGCGCAGGCTCTGGATCCGCACGGTCGACTCCGCGCACGAGCCGCCGACGAAGCCCTCGATCGTGCCGTCGGGACGGATCACCGCGCGGTCGCCCGGCTTCGCGGACGTGGGCCGCTCGGCGCGCACCACGACCGCGAGGACGAACGGGCTGCGCGCGGCGCGCAGCTCGTTCGCCCTCCGCTCCGTCGGAGACGTCACGGGATCGCCAGGTCCGTCCGGATCGGCCGGCCCTGCATGGCTCCCCACACCGCGGCCGGCGTCAGGGGCATGTCCGCGTGCCGCACCCCGTACGGCTTGATCGCGTCCAGCACCGCGTTCACCACCGCGCACGGGGAGCCGACGGTCGCCGACTCACCGACGCCCTTCGCGCCGATCGGGTGGTGCGGCGACGGCGTCACCGTCTCGCCGAGCTCCCAGGACGGGCACTCCAGCGAGGTCGGCAGCAGGTAGTCCATGAACGACGCACCGAGGTGGTTGCCCTCCTCGTCGAACGCCATCACCTGCATCAGCGCCATGCCCACGCCGTCGGCGAGGCCGCCGTGCACCTGCCCCTCGACGATCATCGGGTTGATCCGCACGCCACAGTCGTCGACCGCGATGAACCGCCGCACCTTGACCGCGCCCGTGCCGGGGTCGACGTCCACCACGCAGATGTACGCGCCGAACGGGTAGGTCAGGTTGGGCGGGTTGTAGACGGTCGTCGCGTCGAGGTGCCCCTCGACACCCTCCGGCAGCTCCAGGCTCGAGTGTGCGGCCAGGGCGATCTCCTGGATCGTCTTGCCCTGCTCCGGGTCGCCCTTGACGTGGAAGCGGTTGCCGGCCCACTCGAGGTCGTCGGGCGACACCTCGAGCATCGCGGACGCGATGATCTTCGCCTTGTCGCGGATCTTGCGGGCCACCAGCGCGGTCGCGGCGCCGGACACCGGCGTCGACCGGGAGCCGTAGGTGCCCAGGCCGAACGGTGTCTGGTCGGTGTCGCCGTGCACGACCTCGATGTCGGCCGTGGGCAGCCCGAGCTCGTTGCCGACGATCTGCGCGAACGTCGTCTCGTGGCCCTGGCCCTGCGTCTTGACCGAGATCCGCAGCACGGCCTTGCCGGTCGGGTGGATCCGCAGCTCGGCGCCGTCGGCCATGCCGAGCCCGAGGATGTCCATGTGCTTGCGCGGGCCCGCACCGACCGCCTCGGTGAAGAACGCGAGGCCGATGCCCATCAGCTCGCCCCGCTCGCGCTTCTCCGCCTGCTCCTTGCGCAGCTCTTCGTAGCCGGCCATGTCCATGGCGAGCCGCAGCGCCTTCGGGTAGTCGCCGGAGTCGTACTCCCAGCCGGTCTGCGTGGTGTAGGGGAACTGCTCGGGCTGGAGCAGGTTCTTCATCCGCAGCTCGGCGGGGTCGGCCTTGAGCTCGTAGGCGAGCACGTCGACCATCCGCTCGACCAGGTAGACCGCCTCGGTGATGCGGAACGAGCAGGCGTACGCGACACCGCCGGGCGCCTTGTTGGTGTAGACGCCGGTGACCGTGCAGTGCGCGGCCTGCAGGTCGTAGGAGCCGGTGAACACGTGGAAGAAGCCGGCCGGGAACTTGGTCGGCTGCGCGGTCGCGTTGAACGCGCCGTGGTCGGCGATCACCTTGACCCGCAGGCCCAGGATCTTGCCGTCCTTGGTCGCCGCGACCTCGCCGCGCATGTGGTAGTCCCGGGCGAACGCGGTGCTCATCAGGTGCTCGGCGCGGTCCTCGACCCACTTGACCGGCTTGCCCGTGACGATCGAGCCGACGATCGACATCACGTAGCCGGGGTAGATGCCGACCTTGTTGCCGAAGCCGCCGCCGATGTCCGGCGAGATCACCCGGATCTTGTGCTCCGGCAGGCCCGCGACGAGGGCGTACACCGTGCGGTGCGCGTGCGGGGCCTGGCTCGTGGTGTAGAGCGTCAGCTTGCCGGTCACCGGGTCCATGTCGGCGACCGAGCCGCACGTCTCCAGCGGGGCGGGGTGCGACCGCGGGTAGAGGATGTCCTGCGCGACCACCACCTCGGCGTTGGCGAACACCTCGTCGGTCTTCGCCTTGTCGCCGCTCTCCCAGTCGAAGATGTGGTTGTTGGTCTGGTCTTCCTTGTCGTCCCGGATCACCGGCGCGTCGGCGTCGAGCGCCTTCTTCGCGTCGACGACCGCGGGCAACGGCTCGTAGTCCACCTCGATCAGCTCGACCGCGTCGCGCGCCGCGTAGTGGTTCTCGGCGATCACGAACGCGACCTCCTGGCCCTGGTAGCGGACCTTGTCGGTGGCCAGCACCGCTTGGACGTCGTACGACAGCGTGGGCATCCAGGCCAGGTTGAGGCCCTTGAGGGTCTCGCCGGTGATGACCGCCTTGACACCCGGCGCCGCCTCGGCCGCCGACGTGTCGATGGACAGGATCTTGGCGTGGGCGTACGGGCTGCGCAGCAGCGCGCCGTGCAGCATGCCGGGCAGGCGCACGTCGTCGACGTAGTTGCCCTTGCCCCGGACGAGCCGGACGTCCTCCTTGCGCAGCGTGCGGCCGAAACCGGTGTGCGGCCGCTCCTCGACCGTCGTCATGCCTTCACCTCCGCGGGGGTCTCGCTCTCGGTGACGGGCCCGCCGGCCTCCGCCTCCGCGGCCCAGCGGACCGAGCGCACGATGTTCTCGTAGCCCGTGCACCGGCAGAGCTGGCCGGAGATCGCCTCACGGATCTCCGTGTCCGTCGGGTCGGGGTTGCTGTCGAGCAGCGCCCGTGCGGTCATCAGCATGCCCGGGGTGCAGAAGCCGCACTGCAGCCCGTGACACTCCATGAAGCCCTGCTGGACCGGGTCGAGCTGGCCGCCCTGCTCCAGCCCTTCGACCGTGCGCACCTCGTGCCCGTCGGCCATCGCGGCCAGCACCGTGCACGACTTGACCGGCTTGCCGTCGAGCCAGACCACGCACGTGCCGCAGTTGGACGTGTCGCAGCCCCAGTGCGTGCCCCGCAGCCCGGCCTTCTCCCGGATGAAGTGGACCAGCAGCAGCCGCGGCTCCACGTCGTGGGTCTCCGGCGAGCCGTTGAGGTTGATCGTTACTTCCATCAGCTATGCCTCCTCGGCGCCGAAAGGCTTGGGTTCTCCGTGCCGACCGGAGGTCCAGGCATCGGTCTGTTCGAGCCCTCGGGCGCGGGCGGCCGCCCGGCGCAGCGCGCGGGTGGTCAGCTCGGCGGCGAGGTGTCGCTTGTAGTCGACGGGACCGCGCTGGTCGGCGCTCGGGTTGCAGTGCTCGGCGGCGAGCCGGCCGGCCGCCTGGAACGACTCGTCGGTCGCGGGCTGCCCGCGCAGCGCCGCCTCGGCCTCGGGTGCGGCGAAGTGCTCGGCGCCGACCGCGGTGAGGCCGATGCCGACCTCGCGCACGGTGTCGCCGTCGAGCCAGACCGCCGCCCCCGCCGCGGCCACCGGGTAGTCACCCACCCGGCGCTCGACCTTCTCGTACGCGCTGCCGCCGCCGGGCCGGATCGCCACCCGCAGCTCCAGCATCAGCTCGTCGGGCGCGAGCACCGTCTCGTAGGGACCGACGTGCAGCTCACGGACCCGCACCTGGCGCGACCCGGCCGGGCCGCGCAGCACCGCGACGGCGTCGAGTGCCGCGAACACGGCGGCCAGGTCCTCCGCCGGGTCGGCCTGGCAGAGCGAGCCGCCGACGGTGCCGAAGTTGCGCACCACCGGGTCGGCGATCACCCGCTCGGCGTCGTGGAAGATCGGGAAATGCTCACCCGCGACCGCGGACGCGAGCAGGTCGGCGTGCCGGGCCAGGGCGCCGACGACGAGCTCGTCGCCCTCGACCCGGATCTGCGCCAGCTCGGCGCCCAGGTCGTTGATGTCCACCAGCGCGTCGGGGCGCGCCAGCCGGAGCTTCATCATCGGGATCAGGCTGTGACCACCGGCGACGACCCGGGCCTCGGGGCCCAGCCGGCCGAGCAGCGCGATCGCGTGCTCGACACTCGTCGCCCGTTCGTAGGTGAACGGAGCGGGGACTTGCATTAGCACCTCCGGGGAACGCGTGGGCGGGTTGTGGTGCGTTGCGGGCCGGACGACAGGGTGTCGCCGGTAGCCTTGGCGGGGTGACCGGACGCCGTCTCGCGGAGACCAGACGCGCTCTGCACGGGGTGGCCGAGCTGCTGCTGGCCGGGCCGCAGTTCCGGCGCAGCGGCACCATCCGGCTGCGCGTGGTGCCGGGCGGCTTCGCCACGGTCAAGGCGCCCGAGCTGCGGATCGAGGGCGCGGAGCTGGTCGCCGGCGAGCAACGGCTGGCGCTCGCGGGCAACACGCCGGCGGGTCTGGCGGCGGCGGTCGACGTCGCCGCGGGCGTGCCGGACGTCTATGACGACCATTCGGGCGTACGCGAGGACGAGGCGCTGGTCATCGACGGTGAGATCGCGGCGTATCTGGGCAGTTGCTTCACGACCGGTGACGAGGCGCTGCGCCGAGTGGTGCCCGACCAGGTGCCCGTGCTGTGGCCGGAGCACTTCGACGTCTCCGTCACCGAGAACGAGGTCAACTACGGGGTCTCCCCCGGCGGCAGCTGGCACAACGAGCCCTACGCCTACGTCGGCCCGTGGACCCCGCGGCAGGGCGCGTTCTGGAACGCGCCGTTCGGCGCGGCCCGGGCGATAACCGAGCTGCCGGACGCGGCGACGCTCGCGGCGTTCTTCGAAGAGGGACGCGCCAACCTCTGACAGGCGCGCGCCGGCCAGCCGTCGGCAGCGTTCGCCGTCGGGCCGCCTGAGCGCCGTGCCCGCCATATATCAACTATCCCTCGCCTATGTTCTTGATCACTGCATTCTCCAGAAAACCTTTGCTCGCGATGTGTCCCGGTGGCGCCTGTCCGGAATTCCGGTCATGATCCATTACTCGGCGCCCGACGCGACCAAGATCCACCACGACCGAGCCGGTACGGGCCGGTTGTGGCAGGGTGGTGGGCGTGTCGCTGACGCCCGCCGCCCCTGTCCTGCACCGGGCCGCCCGCGCCGAGGATGCCGTCCGCGGCATGATCGAGCGGCGGATGCGCCGCCGTGGCTGGCGGGCGACGATCGTGCCGTACACCGGCTACGGCGCGCCCGGCTGGGTCCGGGTGATGGGCCGGGTGCTGCTGAGCCGCCCGGGTGAACGGGAGACACCGCCACCGGGCCCGGAAAACGGTGCCGATCGGTCGAAAAAGGCCAAGATCGTGCGAGGTTGGCGCAGCTTCGCCACTGTGGCCGTCAACGACGCCGAGGTGGAGATCGAGGCCGGCGACCAGCGCTGCGTGCTGCGCACCGACCGCGGCGGCTTCGTCGACGCGCGGGTCGAGGTCGACCTGCCGCCCGGCTGGCAGACCGTCCGGATCCACACCCGGGGCGCCGAACCGGTCGACGCGCCGGTCCGCATCGTCGACCCGGCGGTGACCCTCGGGATCGTCTCCGACATCGACGACACCGTGATGGTGACCGCGCTCCCCCGGCCGCTGCTCGCGGCCTGGAACACGTTCGTGCTGGACGAGCACGCGCGCGCGGCCGTGCCGGGCATGGCCGTCCTCTACGAGCGCCTCTCGACGGCGCACCCCGGCGCCCCGGTCCTCTACCTGTCGACGGGCGCGTGGAACGTGGCGCCGACGCTGACGCGGTTCCTCTCCCGGCACCTCTACCCGGCGGGCCCGCTGCTGCTCACCGACTGGGGACCGCAGAAGGACCGCTGGTTCCGCAGCGGCCAGGAGCACAAGCGAGCGACGCTGCGCCGGCTCGCCACGGAGTTCCCGACGATCAAATGGCTGCTGATCGGCGACGACGGCCAGCACGACCCGGAGATCTACGCGGAGTTCGCCGCCTCGCACCCGAACAACGTCGCCGCGGTCGCGATCCGCCGCCTGTCGCCGGCGCAGGCCGTGCTGGCGGGCGCGCTGCCGATCCACGACAACAGCCCCCGCGCCCGCGACACGGGCGCCCAACGCTGGCTCTGGGCCCCCGACGGCGCGGGCCTGTCCCGCCTGATGCGCGAGGCGGGCCTGCTCTAGCCGTTCCCGATGCGGGCGTGGACCTTGGCGGCCGTGGTTTCCAGGGTCGCGCGGGCGTCGAGGCCGAGGCTCTCGATCGCGACCAGCGCCGTGATCACCACGTCGGCCAGCTCGGCGGCCACGTCCTCTTTCGTGTGGGTGACGCCCTTGCGCGGGTTCTGGCCGCGCAGCCCGATCCAGGCGCTCGCGACCTCGCCCGCCTCCTCGGTCACCTTCAGCATCCGGCAGCTCAGCTCCGCGTCGTCCGTGCCGTTCGCGGCGTCGAGCCAGCGGGTCGCGGCGGGGACCAGGTCCCAGATCGTGTCACTCACGCGGGCAGTGTCGCGCATAGGCGTTTGCCCATCGGGCAAAGGTTCCCGAAGCGGCACCCGCGTCCGGGCGCGCCGGTAGCGTCGCCCGAAAGCGGCCGCCGGCAACTTTGAGGAGCCCGCCATGCCTTCGACCACCACCGCCCGCTCGACCGAGGTCACCGTCGAGCTGCGGGTCAACGGGCGCACGTACCCCGCCCGGCTCGACAGCACCACCACCCTGCTGGACGCGTTGCGCGACGAGCTGCACCTGACGGGCACCAAGAAGGGCTGCGACCAAGGTGCCTGCGGCGCGTGCACGGTGCTGCGCGACGGCAAGCGGATCGTCTCGTGCCTGACACTGGCCGCGCAGTGCGACGGCAGCGAGATCACCACCATCGAAGGGCTGGCCGAGGACGGCACGCCGCACCCGATGCAGGAGGCGTTCGTCCGGCACGACGCCCTGCAGTGCGGCTACTGCACCGCCGGTCAGGTGATGTCGGCCGTGGCGCTGCTGCGGGAAGGGCGCGCCGGCACCGACGACGAGATCCGCGAGTTCATGAGCGGCAACCTGTGCCGCTGCGCGGCGTACCCGAACATCGTCGCGGCGATCCGCGAGGTGGCGGACACCAGCGAGCGAAGCGAGCGCGGCCAGCTCTGTCGCCCGCGGTCTTGCCCATCCGCGCGGAGCGTGGATGCGGCATGACCGCCCCGCCCGCATACGACGCGTTCGCCGACTGGTACGAGGAGTACACCGGTTCCGCCTCGTCCTATATGGACCGGGTACGGACGCATCTGGCGCGCCTGTTGGGCTCGGGTGCGGGGCCGTGCCTCGACCTGTGCTGCGGTGGGGGAGCGCACGCGGCGACGATCCGGGCGCTCGGCTGGACGCCGGTCGGACGTGCCGTCGCCCAGTGGGTATCCGGTGGCGCTCAACGCGTACAACACGGTGACGTTCGGACAGGT
>NZ_JBFAIU010000358.1:0-7576 GCF_040654855.1 Asanoa sp. NPDC050611 | reverse complement strand
GGGGTGTGCGACCAGCTGCGCACACCCCCGCGTCGGCACGGCACCGTCAGTCGCTGGCCTGCCAGCTGTAGAACGGCTTGGCGACCGAGTCCTGCGGCCCGCGCCAGGTCTCCGGGTCGTAGGGCGCCACGTACGGCTTGAGGTCGTCGATGATCTTGTTGAAGGCCGGTGCGTGGTGGTTCTGCCCCAGCCCTTCCGCGACCGCCGCGTCGCTGCGCTCCATGAGGTGCACGTAGACGTCGTCGATCGAGTAGAGCCAGCGCCCGCCGACGCCCATCTGGGTCGGCAGCGGCCCGTTGTCGGACTCACCGAAGATGCGGGCCACCGCGGACTCGGAACCGGGCTTGATCCGCTGGACGATCAGCAGCGGGTTCGCGCCTCCGGCGGCCGACCGCTGCGGCGAGACCCAGCTGTAGAACTCCTTCGCCACCGAGTCGGACGGGTTCTGCCAGTTGCGCGGGTACGGCGTCACGTACGGCGCGATCTTCTCCGCGATCTCCTTGAACGCCGGCAGGCCGCGGTTGTTGCCGGTGACCGCGGGATCCTGGGCCCGCTCGACGACGTGGATGTAGAGGTCCTGCAGCGACAGCAGGATGCGCCCCGTGACGCCGACGTCCTGCGGTCGGGTCACCTTGTCGTAGTGGCCGAACACGTCGGCGACCTTCTGCTCACTGCCCGGGACGATGCGGCAGACGATCACACTGCGGAATACCACGGCTGCTCCTCACAAAGGTTGGACCCGGTCGGGTCAGGCGGTGAAACGGACGGGAAGCTCGATCAGGCCGCGGAACGGCGACGCCGCGGGCAGCCGACGCAGTTCCTCGGGCGGCACGCCGAGCTGGAGCCCGGGCAGCCGGCGCAGCAGCTCGCCGATGCCGATCTGCGCCTCCATCCGGGCGAGCGAGACGCCGAGGCAGTAGTGGACACCGTGCCCGAAGCCGAGGTGTGTCCCGCGTTCCCGGCACACGTCCAGCCGGTCGGGGTCCTCGAACTGGGCGGGGTCGTGGTTCGCCGAGTTGATGACCACGCCGACGATCGAGCCCGCCGGGATGCGCACGCCCTGGTACTCCACCTCCTCGGTGGCGATCCGCGGGCTCGCGACCGGCAGCGGGCCGTCGAAGCGCAGCAGCTCCTCGATCGCCTGCGGCAGCAGGTCGGGCGTCTTCACCAGCAGGTCGAGCTGCTCGGGGTTGGTCAGCAGCGCCAGCGTCGCGTTGCCGATGAAGTCCGCGGTGGTCTGGTGCCCGGCGAACAGCAGCAGGAACGCGGTGCTGACCAGTTCGCGCTCGGAGAGCACGCCCTCCTCGTCGCACGCGGCGATCAGGATGCTGACCATCGCGTCGTCCGGCTCCACGCGCTTGGCCGCCACCAGCTCGGTCAGGTAGCCGTGCAGCCAGGCCTGCGCCTCCTGCACCCGCGCCTTCTCCTCCGCCGGCGGACGGCCGGACGACCCGGACTCCCGGATGACCTGCGTCCAGTCGAGCACGCGCTGGCGGTCCTTCTCCGGTATGCCGAGCAGCTCGCCGATCACCATCATCGGCAGCGGGATCGCGAAGTCCCGCATGAGGTCGGCATGGCCCTGCGGCACGACCTTGTCGAGCAACCCGGCGACGATCTCGGCGATCCGGGGCCGGAGCGCCTCCAGCCGCCGCGGCGCGAACGCGCGCGAGGTGATCTGCCGCAGCCGGCTGTGCTCCGGCGGGTCCGAGTTGAGCATGTTCTTGTTCAGGCCCTCGGAGTTCGGCCCGAAGATGCGCAGGAAGTGCTGCCCCGGCCCGTAGAGGTCCTTGGACAGCCGCGGGTCCATCAGCGCGGCCTTCGCGTCGTCGAACCGCGTGATCAGGAAGGAGTCGAACCGCGGCGAGCTGACCGGACACACTGGACTGTCGGTGCGCAGCTTGGCGAAGGCGGGATAAGGGTCGACGGCGAACTCGTCGGTGTAGAGCTCTGCCGCGGGTAGTGCATTCTCGGTCATTCGCGCCTCCTCCGGGTCACGGCGCAGCGCCCCTGCACAGCTGGCCGCTTCAAACCGGAGATTAGACCCGCTTAGACGGGTTTTCGGCAGTTTCATCTACTTATGCCCGTTTGATCGAGGCGGAGATGTCTTGACGGGCCGCCGCGCCGCGCCTACATTGCTGACTAAATTTAGTCTCGAACAAAGGCCGGAGCATGGGGCAGATCTCACCGCGTGGCGACCTCGTCCGCGCCGCCGTGCTCGGCCTGCTGGGCACGCGGGGTGCCTCGTCCCGGGCCGACATCGCCCGGGTCCTGCGGGTCTCCCCCGCCACCGTCACGCAGACCACCAAGGAGCTGCTCCAGCGCGAGCTGATCACGGAGCTGCGCTCGGTGCCCAGCACCGGCGGCCGCCCGGCGATCCTGCTCGGGCTGGTCCGCGCGGCGGGCGGCGCGATCGGCGCGAAGGTGACCGCCGACCACGTCGCGATCGTCTCGGTCGACCTCGACGGCACGGTCCGCACGTCGCGGTCCGTCCCCTTCGACCCGTCGGCACCGGCTGCGCTCGAGGCGCTCTCCGGCGTTCTGCGCGACGCCGTCGCCGCACACGACGGCCATCTGCTCGGCGTCGGCGTCGGCCTGCCGGGCGCGGTCGACGCGCAGGCGTCCGGGCTCGTCGACGCGCCGACCCTGGGCTGGAGCCGGTTCCCGGTCGGCCGCCGGCTGCGCGACGCGCTCGGCGTGCCGGTGCTCGTCGACAACGACGTCAACACCCTGGCCGCGGCGCAGATCGTCTACGGCAACGGGCGCGAGCACGCGTCGTTCATGGTCGTCACGATCGGGCTCGGCGTCGGCTGCGCGATCGTCCACCAGGGCACGGTCAGCCGCGGCGCGCACGGCGGGGCCGGCGAGATCGGGCACATACCGGTCGCGGACGACGGGCCTCCGTGCGGTTGCGGCAACACCGGTTGCCTGGAGGCCTACGTGGGCGAGGCCGGCCTGGTGGCGACCGCGGCCCGGTCCGGCGCGATCGGCCCGCGCGGCACCATCGACACGCTGGCCCGGGCCGCCCGCGCCGGCAAGCCGGCCGCGCTCGAGGTCTACCGCGACGCGGGGCGGCTGCTCGGCCGGACGCTCGCGGGCGTCGTGCACACCGTCGACCCCGGGCTGGTCGTGCTGATGGGCGAGGGCGTGCGGGACTGGGGGTTCTGGGAGACCGGCTTCGAGGAGTCGTTCCGCGGCCGGCTCATGCCGGCCCAGCGCGGCATCCGGTGCCTGGTGGAGTCCTGGACCGAGGACCAGTGGGCGGTCGGGGCCGCCTCGCTCGTGCTGGCATCGCCGTTCGACGCGGCGGCCACGGGCGCGCAGGGCGAGCTGGTCCGGGCGCGGCTGCAGGAGGTGACCCGGTGAAAAAGCGCAACGCGGGCTGGGTGCTGTTCTTCCTCGCGCCGAGCGCCGTCCCGCTGATCCTGTTCACCGTCGTGCCCATGGTCTCGTCGCTCTGGGTCAGCCTGCACCGCTGGAACCTCATCTCGCCGATGGAGTGGGTCGGCCTCGACAACTACACCCACCTGCTGAGCGACCCGGCGACCCGCGACGTCTTCCTGCACACGCTGATCTACTGCGCGGGCTACCTCCCGCTCGTGTTCGCCGGCGGGCTCGGGCTCGCGCTGCTGCTCAACCAGCGGCTGCCCGGCCGGGCGTTCTTCCGCGCCGCGTACTTCCTGCCGGTCGTGACGAGCTGGGTGGTCGTCGCCCTCGTGTGGAAGTGGCTGCTCAACCCGACCAGCGGCCTCGTCAACTCGCTGCTCGGCGCGCTCGGGGCGCCGCAGCCCGGCTGGTGGACCGACCCCACCTGGGCCCTGCCCGCGGTGATCCTCGCGTCGGCCTGGAAGGACCTCGGGTTCGTCATGGTGATCATGCTGGCCGGCCTGCAGGCGATCCCGCAGGACGTGCTCGAGGCGGCCCGCACCGACGGCGCCGGCGCGTGGCAACGGTTCTGGCGGGTCACGCTGCCTCTGCTGTCCCCGTCGACGTTCTTCGTCGTCGTGATCTCGCTGATCAACGGCTTCCAGGTCTTCGACCAGGTGTACGTGATGACCGCGGGCGGCCCGTCCGGCGCGAGCCAGGTCGTCGTGGGCCAGATCTACGACCTGACCTTCCGGTACGGCCGCGCCGGCGAGGCGAGCGCGCTGTCCTGGATCCTCTTCGCCGTCATCCTCGTCATCACCGCGCTGCAGGTGCGCGGCCAACGCCGGTGGGTGCACTATGCGTGAGCCGTTCCCCCGCTACCTGCGGTTCACCGCCGTCGCCGTCGGCGCGGTGATCATGCTCGTGCCGTTCCTCTGGACCGTGGTCACCTCGATCACGCCGGACGGCAGCCTGGCCGGCGGGCCCACGCTGATCGTCAAGGACCCCACGCTCGCCGCGTACCGGGAGCTGCTCGACGCCCTGCCCATGTGGCGCATCGCGCTGAACTCGTTCTGGATCGCCGCCCTCGCCACCGTGCTGCAGCTCGTCACCGGCTCGATGGCCGCGTACGGCTTCGCCCGCCTCGCCTTCCGCGGCAAGAACATCGTCTTCGGCCTCTACCTCGCGACCCTGATGGTGCCGATGCAGGTGCTGGTCGTGCCGCTGTTCATCGAGATGAAGACGCTCAACCTGCAGGACACCTACATGTCCCTGCTGGCACCGTCGATCGCCTCCGCGTTCGGCGTCTTCCTGCTGCGCCAGGCGGTCGAGTCGCTGCCCCGCGACCTCGACGAGGCGGCCACCATCGACGGCGCCGGCCACCTGCGCATCTTCACCAGGATCGTGCTGCCGCTGATCCGGCCGACCCTGGCCACCGTCGCGGTCTTCGCGTTCATGGGCAGCTGGAACTCGTTCCTGTGGCCGCTCGTCGTCATCCGGTCGCCCGAGTTCATGACGCTGCCGCTGGGCCTGTCCACCCTGCAGGGCCAGTTCACCACCGACTGGGACGTGGTGATGGCCGGCTCGGTCTTCTCCATCGTCCCGATCGCCGTCGTCTACCTGCTCGCGCAGCGCCACATCATCGCCGGGATCGCGCACACCGGCATCAAGTAGCACTCATCCCCTCCGGCTCCACCCCTGGAAGGAAGGAACGACATGAGGAGTCTCGTCAGACGCGGCGCCGCACCCCTGGTCGCCGGAATCGTGCTGGCGCTCGCCGCCTGCTCGCAGGGATCGGCAACCCGCACGGACGAACCCGCGGCCGGCGGGAAGTCCACCGTCCGCTACATGAACTTCTCCGCCAACGACGGCCACGAGAAGGACCTCGACGCGATCAAGGCGGCGTTCGAGAAGGCCAACCCCGACATCACGGTCCAGATCGAGACGCTGCCGTACGCCGACTACTTCACCAAGCTGCAGACCGCGGTCGCCGGTGGCACGGCGGGCGACGCCTTCGAGCTGAACTACGAGAACTTCGTGACCTACACCGCCAACGGCTCGCTCGCCGAGCTGACCGGGGTCGACGCGGCGCCGTACAAGCCGTCGCTGCTCGACGCGTTCAAGGCCGACGGCAAGCAGTACGGCCTGCCGGCGTCGTTCTCCAACGTCGTGCTCTTCTACAACAAGGACCTGTTCGAGGCGGCCGGCGTGGCCCCGCCGACCGCGAGCTGGACCTGGGCCGACGAGCAGGCGGCCGCGGCCAAGCTGACCGACAAGGCCAAGGGCGTCTGGGGCGACTACCAGCCCATCTCGTTCTTCGAGTTCTACAAGACCCTCGCCCAGTCCGGCGGGCAGTTCCTCGCGCCCGACAAGAAGTCGGCGACGTTCAACTCCGACGCCGGCCGCAAGGCCGCGCAGTTCCTGGTGTCCAAGGCCGGGAAGACCATGCCGACCGAGGCGCAGGGCGCCGGCACGCCCGACTTCGACTCCAAGCTGTTCAAGGACGGCAAGCTGGCGATGTGGCACAGCGGCATCTGGATGTTCGCGAGCCTCGCCGACGTGAAGTTCGACTGGGACGTCGTGGTCGAGCCCGGTGACACCACGAAGGCCTCGGCGATGTTCACCAACGGCGCGGTGGTCTCGGCGGCGAGCAAGAACAAGGACGCCGCGCAGAAGTGGGTCACGTTCCTCACCTCGTCCGACGACATGGTGCAGGCACGCCTGAAGACGAGCTGGGAGCTGCCGCCGGTCGCGGACACCGGCAAGGTCAGCAGCTACCTGACCGCCGGCAAGCCGGCCAACCGGCAGGCGGTGTTCGACTCGCTCGACGCCACCGTGCTTCCGCCCGTCATCGAGCGGCAGCAGGAGATGCAGGACGCCGTGACCAAGGAGCTGTCGGCCGCCGCGGCCGGCCGCAAGGACGTGCCCACCGCGCTCGCCGACGCCCAGAAGGCCGTCGACGCGCTCCTCAAGTAGGGACCGAGATGACCACCGTCGCGCAGCACCGGGCGCTGGCCGCCCGCAGCCACGCCGTCATCACCGGGCACCAGGACGCGGGTGGCGCCTACCCGGCCTCGCCGACGTTCTCGGCGTACCGCGGCTACGCCTGGCTGCGCGACGGTGGCTTCACCGCGGAAGGGATCTCCCGGTACGGGGACACCGCCTCGGCGGACCGGTTCCACGACTGGGTCGGCAGCGTCCTGGCCGACCGCCGCGGGCAGGTCGACGACCTGCGGTCGGCCGGCCAGGACGTCCCGGTCGAACGGATGCTCCCGACGCGCTTCACGTTCGACGGCCGCAACGGCTCGGACCCGTGGTGGGACTTCCAGACCGACGGGTACGGCATCTGGCTCTGGTCGGTCGTCACGCACGCGCGGCGGCACGGGCTCGACCTCGACCGGTGGCGGCCCGGCATCGAGGTGGCCGTCGACTACCTCACCGCGTTCTGGGACCGGCCCTGCTACGACTGGTGGGAGGAGCACGTCGAGCAGCGGCACGTCTCCACGCTCGGCGCGATCCACGGCGGGCTCCGGGCCGTCGGGCCGGTCCTGTCCGGCGACCGGGCGACGGCGGCGGCCGGTGCGGCCGAGGCCGCCCGCCGGCTGGCGCTGACGGACGGGATGCACGACGGGCATCTGGTGAAATGGCTCGGCTCCACGGCCGTGGACGGCTCGCTGCCCGCGTGCGTGGTGCCGTTCGGGCTCGTCGCGCCCGGCGACCCGGTCGCCACCGCGACGCTGGGCGCGGTCGCCGCCGATCTCGACGTCGACGGCGGCGTGCACCGCTTCACCGCCGACGTGTTCTACGGCGGCGGGCAGTGGCTGCTGCTCGCCGCGCTGCTCGGCTGGAACCTGGCCCGCACCGGCGACCGGGAGGGCGCCTGGCGCCACCTGCGCTGGATCGCCGACCACGCCACCGGCGACGGCGAGCTGCCCGAGCAGGTCCCGGACCACCTCCTGCACCCGGGCAGCCGGCAGGAGTGGCTGGACCGCTGGGGGCCCGTGGCCACGCCGCTGCTCTGGTCGCACGGCATGTACCTCATCCTCGCCGACGAGCTGGGAGTCCTGGCATGACTGACCTGATCCGGCACCGTCCACACGGGATCGAGCACCCGTACGCCACCTCGCTGGACCAGCGGGTGCCCGTGCTGCCCGAGGTCGGGCAACGGGTGCTGCTCGGCGTGTGGGCCGATCCCGCGGTCACCGCCGTCACG
>NZ_JBFAIU010000357.1:0-7583 GCF_040654855.1 Asanoa sp. NPDC050611 | reverse complement strand
GTTGCCGGGGATCGGCAACGTAGGCCGGCTTCCGCTTGCCGGCCGGCACCGATGCGGACAGCTCAGGGCCACCGGACGCTGGATGTTCCCATCGGGGCCACGGTCCGTGCCGGGCAGCCAGGAAAGGGGCGTCGCGATGAGCGTCGTCGACGGTGTTGACGAACGGGTCCGGCGGGCGGGCCGGCCCGCGGCTGGTTCCGCCCCGGTCGCCTCGCCGACGGCGGTCGGCCTCGACCTGGGCAGTGGCTATGCCCGCATGTGGGCGTCCGGCCGGGCACTCGCACAGACCGCCTCGATCAACGACAGCCTGACCAACCCCGTCCGCCCCGTTCGACGTGGCCGGATCAGCGACCCGGCGGGCCTGAGCGAGGTCCTGACGCGGCTGCTGGGCCAGCAGCACCCGGCGGTGCCGGCGGGCGCCGTGGTGGTCGCCTGCCGCCCGGTGCTCGCCACCGCCGAGGAGCTGTCCGTCACCCGGAAGCTGCTCGATGCCGCGCTCGCCCCGTCCCGGGTGCTGTTCATCGACACCGTCCGGGCGGCCGCGATCGGTGCCGGCGCCGGGCCGGGCACGCTCCTGGTCGCGGACGTGGGAGCCGCGGTGACCGAGGTCGCCGTACTCGCCGACGGCTCCGTCAAGGCCGCGCGGCGCGCCGCGATCGGCATGAGCGACCTGCTCGGCCCGGTCGGCACCGAGCCGATCGTCCACACGATCGCGGAGTTCGTGCGCGACCTGCGTCGCGACCCGCGGTGTCGCGGGGTCAGCGCGTCGGCGATCGCCAACGGGCTGCTCATGGTCGGCGGCGGGGCCGGGCACCTGGCGCTGGCCCCACGCACGGCGGCCACGCTCGGCCTGGCCGTCCGGGTGGCCGGCAAACCCCGCATCGCGGCCGTGCACGGCGCCGGCCTGGCCGCCCTCGCGGCTCTGCGGCGCAACCCGAGCGCGGCGGCGTGATCCGCAACGGCATTCGTCCGCGGGATACGAACGGAGCATGACATGACCATCAACGCCGACGACCGGCTCGACACGCTGCGCCAGGCCTTGCGGGATCAGCTCGAGCGGCACACCGACGACCTCTCGGAGCTGACCTCGCACGGCACCGACCCCGCGCGCAACGGCGTCGACCCGGACACCGCCCGGGCCCTGATCGAGTCCGCGCGCCAGGCACGGGCCGACACCGCCGCCGCCCTCGAACGGATGGCCGACGGGGGCTACGGCCGATGTGAACAGTGCGGTCTGGACATTCCCGCCGAACGGCTGGAGATCTTTCCGCACGCGCGGTTCTGCGTGCCGTGCCAACAGGCCCGGCACGGCTAGGCGTGTCAGGGGGTGACCGGGAGCGGGTCGCGGGGCCAGTTGAGGGCGGTCGCGCCGAGGACGGCCGCCTGGAGCATGAACTGGTGCGCCGGGTCGGTCGGTGAGTATCCGGTCAGCGCCGCGATCCGTTCGAGCCGATAGGTGACCGTCCGCACCGACACGTGGAGCCGGCGGGCGGACTCCGTGGCCACGTTGCCCGTGGCGAAATAGGCGGCCAGCGTGTCCAGCAGTGGCTGGGCGCCGCCGCGGGCCTGCGTGAGGGGCGTGAGCACCGCCTGCACCAGGTCGACGATGGCCGGCTGGTCGCGCAGCAGCACGCGGTACACCAACAGGTCGTGCGCGTTGACCACCGGGCTGTCGACGTGCAACCGGCCGGCCATGCTGAGGGCCTCCCGGGCTTCCTCGTACGACCGGGCGATGCCGTAGAGCCCGAGGTGCGCGCGTCCGACGGCGACCCGCCAGGGGCGGCCGTGGCGCATGCGGTCGAGCTCGCCGTGCATGAGCCGGCCGAGGTCGGTCCGCGCGTCTCCGGGCGGCGGGACCCGGTCGGCCGCGGCCGCTTCGGCGGGGGCGAGCACCACGAGGAGCCCGTCCTTCGTCGCGACCATCACGTCACGGTCGCCGAGCCGGTCGAAGATGACGGACTCCAGGGCGCTGATCGCCGAGTCGGAGTCGGGGAGGCGGCGATCGGGGGCGGCCAGCGCGACCTGGTGTGCCCGGCTCAGGTCCAGCCCGAACGGTTCCGCCCGCTCGACCAGGCCACCGAGGTCCGAGTCACCGCGCAACAGGTCGTCGATGACCTCCCGGCGCAGGGTCTCCTCGCGGCGGATCAGGTCGCGCTTGGCCTCGTTGTAACCCTCGGCCAGGGTCGCCACGGCCTCGTCCACGACGTGCAGCACGGCCGCGGCGGCGGCGCGTACCGCCTCCCTGTCCCGTGACCGGACGACCATCGGAAGGTCGTGCCAGAGCCGGCGTGCCGCCGACAGATAGAGCTGGACCACGCGGCCGGCCGAGATCCCCTGCTCGGCGGCGCTGCGGCCGAGCCGGGTGACGGTGTCGAGCTCGCGACGTTTCGGGCGACGCCCGGTCACCGCCGCGTCGTTCAGCAGCGAAAGGTAGTCGCCGAGCAGTTCGGCCGGCACACCGCCGGCGTCCCGGCTGGCACCCTCCGCGACCTCGACCAGCCAGGATTCCTGTTCCGCGGTCGCGGACCCGGCCGGCTTGGCCGGCCTGCGCGTTCCCCCTGCCACGCCGCACCTCCAGCCCTGCCGTCCCGACGGACCGCTGCCCGGTCCGTCCTACCGTGTCCGCGCGTAGGTCAGGCCGGGCCGAGCGCGGCGTCGAGCAGCATCGCGGCCAGGCCACGCCCCGCGGCCAGGTCGGCCGCCGGGTCGCCGTCCATCCGCATCTTCACCGCGACGCCGTCGTAGGCGATCTGCAGCTGCTGCGCCAGCGCGCCGGGGTCGGGGGCGCCGGCCTGGCGGGCGAGGTCGGCGAAGAGGGCGCGCACCCAGGACCGGTAGGCGTCGGCCGCGGCCAGCGAGCCCGCGCCCGGCATCGCCTCCGCGGTCGCCGAGATGAACGGGCAGCCGCGGTATTCCGGGTTCTGGAAGCGCGCGCCCTGGATGTCGAAGACGCCCAGGATCTTCTCGCGCGGCGTGGGATAGGCGGCCAGACCCTCGGTGACCCGCTTCTCGATCGCCGCGTGCCGGCCCTCGAGGTAGGCCCGGATCAGCTCGTCCTTGCTGCCGAAGGTGTTGTAGAGCGAGGCCTTGGCGACGCCGGCGTGCTCGATCACCCGGTCGATGCCGACCACGTGCACGCCTTCGCGGTAGAACAGCTCGTCGGCCGCGGCGAGCAGCCGCTCCCGGGCCGAGGGCCGTGCGGTGTGCACCGCCATCTCATTCACCGCCTTCCGTCTGTCATCGTAGTCAACCCGCTGTCCGCATCCGGGGCAGGCGGCGGCGTACCAGGGCGAATCCGGCCAGCGCGGCCAGCACGATCACGGCGACGCCGTACTCCCGTGCGGTGTCGAGCAGGCTCCCGGAGTGCACCACCACGTAGCCGGCGACGACCGCGGGCACGCCCAGGCCGAGGTACGAGA
This sequence comes from Asanoa sp. NPDC050611, assembly GCF_040654855.1. NCBI lineage: Bacteria > Bacillati > Actinomycetota > Actinomycetes > Micromonosporales > Micromonosporaceae > Asanoa > Asanoa sp. NPDC050611. The sequence goes on along the minus strand of NZ_JBFAIU010000357.1, from coordinate 4,164 downwards.
TCACGAAGAGCAGAGCCAGCACGCCGGCCCGCTCGTGGGCGGCGACCAGCGGCACCACGAGTCGGATCGCACCCTGGAAGCCGCTGCCGAAGCCGATGCCGGCGACTCCCGTCGCCACCAGGAAACCGGCCGCGGAGCCGGCGGAGAGGGCGACCAACGAGCCGGCCACCCCGACGATCAGGCCGACGATGCCGACCGTCAGCAGGGTGTGCGCCGGGCGCTTGTCCATCGCCAGCACGGCGAGCGCGGCGACCGCGGCGAGCACGAACAGGCCGAGGCCGCCGTAGACCGCCGACGTCGAGCCGGCCAGGTTGCGCACCACGGCCGGGCCGAGCGAGGCGTAGAAGCCGGCCAGCGCCCACACCGCGAACAGCACGGGCGCGGCGATCGCCACCGGGCCGCGGACGTTGCGGGGAAGCTTCACCTCGGGGATCAGCGACTGCCGGGCGCCGGGCGCGCGGGAGACCGTCTCGGGCATCAGCGCGACGCCGACCGCCTGCACCGCGAGCACGGCGAGCAGGGCGAGGTAGATCAGGTGGGTCGGGGCCGGGAGGAACTGCACGACCAGCGCGGAGAGCAGGGCGCCGCCGCCGGTGCCGATGCCGGGCGCGACCGCATTGGCCGTGGTGCCGCGGACCCGGTCGATGTCGAGCATGCCGGCGCCGAGCGCGGCCAGCGCCGCGCCGGTGGCCAATCCCTGGACGACCCGGGCCGCCATCAGCGCGGGCACGCCGCCGGCCAGGGCGAACACCACCAGCGCGGCGGCCTGGACGAGGAGGGCGACGAACAGCACCGGCCTGCGGCCGACGTGGTCGGAGAGGCGGCCGAAGATCAGCAGAGCGACCAGGACGGCGACCGCGTACACACCGAAGACGACCGTCGTGGTCATGGGGGAGAAGCCCCACTCGGCCTGGTACGTGGCGTAGAGCGGCGTCGGCGCGCTGGACGCGGCCAGCAGCGACACGACGATCGAGGCGAGCAGCACGAGCGAGCTGGTGCGCCCGAGGCGGAAGCGGCCTGGTGTGGTGTGGCGGGCCGCTACGGCGGTTTGGCTCACGAGCTGCTCCCCATGGTTAGACCTGTCTGTCTAGTTCGCGGCCAACACTAGACAGACCTGTCTGTGAGAGCAACGTGTCCTACGGCACGGCGCGCCGCGCGGCGGCCTCCGACCACTCGACGAGCATCAGCGTCGCGTCGTCCCGCGGCGGCCCGGCCTGGTGGTCGATCACCGCGTGGGACAGCCGGCGCACCGTCTCGGCCGCCGGCAGGTCCTCGCGGGCGACGCCCTCGGCCAGCGCGACCAGGCGGTCCAGGCCGAACTGGACCCCTTCGGGGTCGCGCGCCTCCGTCACACCGTCGGTGAACAGCAGCAGCCGGTCGCCGGGCTCGAACACCGTCTCCGCGACGGTGGTCCCGCCCGCGAGTATGCCCAGCGGCGTACGGCCGCCGTCCTTGAGCGTCCGGACCGCGCGCCCGGCGCGCAGCAGCACCGGTGGCGGATGGCCGGCGTTGACGTAGCGCAACCGGCCGTCGGCCAGCGACAGCTCCGCGAGCACCGCGGTGACGAAGCGCGAGTCGCTGAACTCGTCGACGAGCACGCGGTCCACGGCCGTGGCGACCTCGTCCAGCGCGGCGCCGGCGATGCGCCGGGCCCGGGCGGCGCCCACGGCGGCGGCGGTGGCGAGCGCCGCCCGCATGCCCTTGCCGACCGCGTCGTAGATCGCCAGGCGCGCGACGTCGCCGTCGACCGCGTAGTCGAACGCGTCGCCGCCCACCTCGTAGCACGGCTCGAGCACCGTGGAGACGACCATCTGCCGGCTGGCGAAGGTGAGCGGCGGCAGCAGCCGCCAGAGCAGCTCCGCGGCCGGTGTCATCGGTCGGGACCGGCGGACGCGTTGCAGGTCGTCGCCGTAGAGGTTCTTCGCGGTGATCAGGTGCCCGACCATGCCCGCGACCAGGCGGCAACCGGCGAGCACGGGGTACGGGTCGGCGCCGGTCGCCGGCACGACCCGGAGCACGCCCAACCGCTCGGTGCCGTTGACCACCGGTATCCAGGCCGGGGGACCGGGCACGGTGCGGCCCAGCGTGAACGCCTGGCCCGCGGCGCTGTCGTCGACGGGTTCCGGAGTGCCCGCCGCCGGCGGCAGGGGGCCCAGCGCCCGCTGTTCGTAGTCGACGAGGTAGACGACCACCTCGGTGCCGGTCGGCGCGACCGCGTCGGTGACCAGCCGACCCAGCTCGGCCGGGCCGGTGAGGTGCCCGGCCTCGACGAGCGTCGCGAGGATCCCGTGCCACACCTCCGGCACGTTGGCGCCGGTCATGCCGGCGGCAGGCCGAGCAGCGGTGCCACGTTGGTCAGTCGGAGCACCTGGGCGACGATCGGCTGCGGATCGCGGACGGTGAGTCGGGCGTTGTGGCGCTCGGCCACGCTGCGGGCCTGCAACAACGCGCGGACGCCGCTCGAGTCGAGGAACGGCACCTCCGAGAGGTCGACGACCAGTGGGTCCGCCCCGGCCTCGAGGGCCGAGACGAGCGCGTGCTCGACGTCGAGGTGAGAGTCGAAGTCGACGTCGCCGCGGACGTAGATCACCTTCCCGGACTGCTCGTCGGTCATCCGGTCAGCGTAGGTCACGGGCCGGCGGCCGGCCCTTCAGCCGCCGCCCGACCTCGCGGGCGATCTCCCGTTTCGCGTCGCGTTCGGCCAGGACCTGGCGCTTGTCGTACTCGCGGAGGCCGCGGGCGATGCCCAGCTCGACCTTGGCCCAGCCGTTGTCGAAGTAGAGCGCCAGCGGCACGAGCGTGATCCCCGGCTCGCGGATCTTGTCGAGGATGCGGTTGATCTCGGCCCGGTGCAGGAGCAGCTTCCGCGTGCGCCGGGGGCCGTGGTCCGACCAGCCGCGCACCGCGTACTCGGCGATGTGCAGCCCGTAGAGGTGCAGCTCGCCGTCGAGCTCCTGGGCGAACGACCCGGTCAGTGAGGCGCGGCCGAGCCGCAGGGCCTTGACCTCGGTGCCGCGGAGCACGAGGCCGGCCTCGTAGGTCTTGAGGATCTCGTACTCGTGCCGCGCCCGCTTGTTGGACGCGATCATCCGGCGCGGCGTCTCCCGACGCCCGCGCTCGCGGTGTGGCAACTCGACGCGGCGGCTCATGGCGGACCAGTCTGCCAGCGCACCCTGGCCGGGCACGCGCGAATATCGGCTCAGCTCTCCCGGAATCCCTCACGCATCCGGCGGAAGAAGCCACCCTCGCGGGGCAGTGCGGGCGCGGGGGCCACCGGGTGCGCGGCGCGGCGGGCGACCGGCTGGTCGTAGTCGGTGTTCGCGATCGTCTCGACGACCTGCGGCTCGGTGAAGTCCTCGGAGCCCGGGATCGCCGGCACGAAGCCCACCAGCATGCCGTCGCGCATCACCTGCGCCTCGAGGCCGGCGGTGCCGTCGGTGTCCCACAGCGCTTCCCGGTCATCGGCCAGCACGACCCGGATGCCGGTCTGGGAACGGCCGGCGCTGGCCTGGGCCACGTGAGCCGGAACACCCCGGTCGCGCAGTGCGTCGACCACCCGGCGGGCGCGGTTCTCGTCCATGAGTTGGAAGGTAGCGCGGGTCGGTGGGAATCGGCTGAAAGCGGGCCGGTGTGAACCTGACGACATCCTGGAGGCTCGTCAGCCGCATGAGACGTGCCGTCGTGCTCGTGGTCCTGCTGGTGGCCGGCTGCACACCCGCGCCCGAGCCGGACCCGGCCCTGACGATGGTGACCGCCCGGGCCGCGCACACGGCGACCGTGCTGCCGGACGGCCGGGTGCTGCTCGTCGGCGGGTGCACCGTCGACGGCTGCGCGGGCGCCGGGTCCGACACCGAGTTCTACGCCGGCGGCCGCTTCGCGCCCGGTCCACGGCTGTCCGGGCCGCGCTTCAACCACACCGCGACGGCGCTGGCCGACGGGCGCGTCCTCGTCGCCGGCGGCTTCCCGGACGAGCGGTCGGCGCCGAGCGGCACGGCGGAGGTTTTCTCCGGCGGCGGCTTCGCGCCGGCGGGCCCGATGACCGCGCGGCGGGGCAACCACACCGCGACCCGCCATGGCCGCCGAGCGCGGGTGGACGGGCAGCTTCGTGACGTCGGCCCGCCAGATGTTGTCCGCGGGCAACGCACCGGTGCAGCCCGCGGCCTT
>NZ_JBFAIU010000356.1:0-7587 GCF_040654855.1 Asanoa sp. NPDC050611 | reverse complement strand
GCACCAAGAACGTCAAGGTCGTCACGCCGGGCTACCCCCGGGCCGGGTCCAAGTGGCGCAAGCCGGACTGCATCGAGACGGACGCGATCACGGCCGCGTCACCGTGGTCGGCGCCCGGCAGCCCGAGCAGCGGGCCCTGGCCGCGGCCTGGCGGCCCGGTCCGGGCCCGGCGCCGCTGGTCGGCGGCGGGGCGACCACCACCGTGGAGGCGGCGGCCTGGCTCAACGCGACCGCCCTGGCCCGGCTGGAGCTGGACGAGGGGCACAAGTTCGCGAAGGGTCATCCGGCCGCGCACGGGCTGCCGGCCGTGCTGGCGCTCGCCGCGGACCTCGGCGCGGCCGGCACCGAGACGATGGCCGCACTGCTGGCCGCCTACGAGGTGGCGGCCCGGTTCGGGCGGGCGACCAGCCTGCGGGCCGGCATGCACCCGCACGGCAGCTGGGGTGTGGCGGGCGCCGCCGCGGGCTGTGCCCGGCTGCTCGGGCTGCCGGCCGACCAGGTGGCCGGCGCGATCGACGCGGGCGCCGGGCTGCCGGTCGCCGGCCACTTCGCGAGCGCGCTGGACGGCAATCCGGTCCGGGACGCCTGGCTCGGCGCGTCCAATGTGTCCGGTCTCGCGGCGGCCCGGATGGCGGCCGCCGGCGTCGCCCGCAACACCGGGACACCCGCGGTGTCCCTGGGCGACGTGCTCGGCCGGTTCGACCCGGCGCCGCTGACCGACGCGCTCGGTGAGCGCTGGGACGTCGAGCGGGGCTACTTCAAGCGGCACGCGTCCTGCTCGTTCACCCATCCGGCGGCCGACGCGGCGCTCGCGATGCGCGGCCTGGACCTCGGCGCCGTCGAGGAGATCGTCGTCGAGACACACTCGCTGGGCGGCGCCCTCGACCGGACCACCTGGGACAGCCGGTTGGGCGCCCTGTTCTCGACACCGTTTGTGGTCGCCGCCGCGCTGGTGCACGGCACCGTCGACCCCGCCGTCTCCGCCGACGACCGGCGCGACGACCCGCGGGTCCGGGCGCTGGCCGCCAAGGTGGCCCTGCGGGTGGCGCTGGACCTCGACGCCCGGCTGCCCGACGAGCGCGCGGCCCGGGTCACCGTCCACGTCGCGGGCCAGGACCCGCAGGTGGTCGAGGTGCCTAACCCCGTCGGCGACGCCGCCCACCACCCCATGGCCGAGGGCGACGTGCTCGCGCTGCTCGGCCGCCTGCTCGACGCGGGCGCCGTCCGGACCGTGCGGGAGGTCGCGACCGGCCTGGCCGCGGCCACCGACGTCGGTCCGGCGCTCCGGCGGCTCGCCGAGATCTGAGAGGAACCGTTGTGCGGATCTACGCCGTGACCCCGATCCACGTCGACGTCGAGGAGCTCGCGCGCCGGCAGGCGCGGTACGCCGCGCTGGCGCCGCCGGGCGTCGAGGTGGTGCTGCACGACATCGGCCCCGCCGCTCCGCGCGCGCTGGACACCGACGCCCAGGTGCGTGCGAGCGAGGCCCTGGTCATCGAGGCGCTGAAGGGCGCGCCTTACGACTTCGACGCGCTGCTGCCGGACTGCGTGCTCGACCCGGGCGTCGCGCACCTCGCCGGCACGTTGCCGGTCCCGGTCTTCGGCCTGCTGCGGCTCAGCCTCGGCTGGTCGGTGCTGACCGGCCGGAAGTCCGCCGCGGTCGCCCGCAACAAGGCGATCGCCGACGAGATCGTGGCGCGGGCCGCCGTCTACGGCTGGTCCGCGGAGCTGCTGGGCGTCGCGGTGCTCGACCTCGACGTGCACGCCATCGCCGACGACGCCCGCTGGGCCGATGCCCTCGGCGGCGTGGTCGGCACGTTGGCCACGAGCGGGGCCCGTGACGTCATCAACGGCTGCTCCGCGGTCGACCTGCCGGACGGGATGGACCTGCCGGCCCGGGTGGTCGACCCGACCGCGCTCGCCCTGCGGCTGATCGGGGCCGGCCGATGAGCCTCGACCTCGTCGTGGCCGGCGCGGGCGGCGGGCTGGTCGCCGCCCTGCGCGCCGCCCAGCTCGGCCTCGAGGTGCTGGTGGTCGAGGCGAGCGAGCACTTCCGTCGGGGCAACAACACCTCGATGTCGACCGCGATGATCCCCGGCGCCGGCTCGCGCTGGCAGCGGGAGGTTGGCATCGAGGACTCGGCGGAGCTGTTCGCGGCCGACGTGGCCCGCAAGACGCACGGTGCGGGTGACCAGCGCCTGGCCCGCACCCTCGGCACGGTCAGCGCACCGCTCGTCGAATGGTTGGCCGACGACCTCGGGCTGGGGCTGTCGTTGGTCACGGACTTCCACTACCCGGGCCACTCGGTCGACCGCTGCCACACCGTCGAGGGCCGCCACGGCACCGTGCTGCTGGACCACCTGGTGGACCGCGTGGCGAACGCGGGCATCGACCTGCTGGTGCCGGCCCGGCTGGTCGACGTGCTGCTCGACGGCGACGGCGCCGTGCGGGCAGCGGTCGTCGAGCGCCCGGACGGCGGACGGGAGGAGATCGCCACCCGGGCGGTGCTGCTGGCCACCAATGGCTACGGGGCCGACCGGGCACTCGTCGCCGCGCACCTCCCGGAGATCGCCAAGGCCGTCTACCACGGCAGCGAGACGTCGCGCGGCGACGCGCTGCGGATCGGCACGGCGCTGGGCGCGCAGACCGCCTTCCTCGACGCGTACCAGGGGCACGCCGCGCTGGCCGCCCGCTCCGCGACGCTGGTCGGGTGGGCGACCGTGATGCACGGCGGCTTCCTGCTCGACACGACCGGCCGGCGGTTCGGCGACGAGACGACCGGCTACTCCGAGTACGCCGCAGCCCTCGCCGCCCGCCCCGACGCGTTCGGCTGGCTGGTGCTCGACCAGCGGATCCACGACGCCTGCCTGCCGTTCACGGACTTCCGGCAGAGCGTCGAGTCCGGCGCGCTGCTGCCGGCCGACGATGCGGCGGCGCTCGCCTCGGTCACCGGGCTGCCCGCCGACGCGGTGGCCGCCGAGCTCGCCGAGACCGCGGCCGTCGCCCGCGGCGATCGCCCGGACCGGTTCGGCCGCACGTTCTTCGAAGCACCGCTGGACGCGCCGTACCTCGTGGCTCGGGTCGTGCCGGCGCTGTTCCACACCCAGGGCGGCCTGGTGGTCGACGAACACGCCCGGGTGTCGCGCCCGGACGGCACGTCGATCGCCGGGCTCTACGCCTCGGGCGGGGCCGCCGCGGGCGTCTCCGGGCACGGCGCGGCCGGCTACCTGGCCGGCAACGGCCTGCTGCCCGCCCTCGGCCTCGCCTACCTCGCCGCGAACCACGTGGCCGTCACCACGGAAGGAAGAGCATGAAACCGCTGGAAACCCTGATCAGGAACGTCACCGTGGTACGGCCCGACGCCGGCTCGCCGGACGGCGACGCACTCGACATCGGCATCGCCGGCGGCAAGGTGGTGCGGCTGGAGGCGGACATCCCGGCGTCCGACGCGGAGACCGTCGTGGACGGTCGCGGCCGGATCGCGTACCCCGGCGCGGTCGACGCCCATCAGCACTGGGGCATCTACAACCCGCTCGCCGACGACACGACGACCGAGAGCCGGGCCAGCGCGCAGGGTGGCGTGACCACGGGGCTGACCTACATGCGCACCGGGCAGTACTACCTGAACCGCGGCGGCGCGTACGCGGAGTTCTTCCCGCACGTGCTCGCCGCGTCGCAGGGCCGCTCGTTCATCGACTACGGCTTCCACCTCGCGCCGATGATGAAGGAGCACATCGACGAGATCCCGTCGATCGTCGAGAACTTCGGCGTCACCTCGTTCAAGATCTTCATGTTCTACGGCAGCCACGGGCTGCACGGCCGGTCGTCCGACCAGAGCTCGTTCCTGATGATCCCGCCGGACGAGCGGTACGACCTGGCGCACTTCGAGTTCGTGATGCGCGGCGTGCAGGCGGCCAGGGAGAAGCTGACCGAGGCCGCGCCGCACGTCTCGCTATCGCTGCACTGCGAGACCGCCGAGATCATGACGGCGTACACGAAGCTGGTCGAGCAGGACGCTTCCCTGTCGGGCCTGGCCGCCTACAGCGCGTCGCGGCCGCCGCACTCCGAGGGGCTCGCGGTGACGATCGCCGCGTTCCTCGCCGACGAGACCGGCCTGCCGAACATCAACCTGCTGCACCTGTCGTCGCGCAAGGCGCTCAAGGCGGCGATGCTGATGGCGAAGACGTTCCCGCACGTCGACTTCCGCCGCGAGGTGACGATCGGCCACCTGCTGGCCAGTGTGGACACCGCGCACGGCCTCGGCGGCAAGGTGAACCCCCCGCTGCGACCGCGGGAGGACGTCGAGGCGCTCTGGGAGTACGTCGCCGACGGCAGCGTCGACTGGGTGGTCAGCGACCACGCCTGCTGCAAGGACGAGATGAAGTTCGGCGACCCGCGCGACGACGTGTTCGCCGCCAAGTCGGGCTTCGGCGGCGCGGAGTACCTCGTGCCCGGGCTGGTCTCCGAGGGGCGCAAGCGGGGCCTGTCGCATCAGCGGATCGCGCAGCTGTTCGCGTGGAACCCGGCCCGCCGCTACGGCCTGCCGGGCAAGGGCACGATCGGTGTCGGCTTCGACGCGGACCTGTGCCTCGTGGAGAACGCGTCCTGGACCGTGCACGCGGCCGACTCCGAGTCGACCCAGGAGTACACGCCGTTCGAGGGCTTCGAGCTCGGCGCCCGCGTGACCGACACGTGGGTGCGCGGGCAGCGGGTGCTCGAGGCCGGCAACGTGGTCGGTGCCCCGAGCGGTCGCTACGTCCACCGGCCGTACCAGGGGTGAGCGTGTCTGATACGGACGGACCCCTCGCGGGCCTGCGGGTGCTCGACGTGTCGACCATCCTGGCGGGCCCGCTGGTGGCGCAGGTCCTCGGCGACTTCGGTGCCGAGGTCATCAAGATCGAGCATCCGGGACGCGGCGACGGCATGCGCGGGCACGGTCTGGCCAAGGACGACCAGCCACTGTGGTGGAAGATGGTCGCCCGCAACAAGCGGACCGTCGGGCTCTACCTCGGCGACCCGGCCGGAGCGGAGATCTTCCGCAAGCTCGCGACGACCGCCGACGTGGTGATCGAGAACTTCCGGCCCGGCACGCTGGAGCGCTGGGGACTCGGCTACGACGTGCTCGCGGCCGACAACCCGGGCCTGATCCTGCTGCGGGTCACGGGCTTCGGCCAGTCCGGCCCGTACGCCGCACGCCCGGCGTTCGGCACCCTGGTCGAGTCGATGAGCGGCTTCGCGCACCTGACCGGTGAGCCGGACGGCCCGCCGACGCTGCCGGCGTTCGGCCTCGCCGACTCGATCGCCGGCATGGCCGGTGCGGCGGCGGTGTCGATGGCGCTGTTCCAGCGGGAGAAGGACGGCCGGGGGCAGGAGATCGACCTCGACCTGCTCAGCCCCATGATGACCGCGGTCGGGCCCGGCGTCATCTACGCGGACCAGCTCGGCATCGACCAGCAGCGCACCGGCAACCGGTCGGCGAACAACGCGCCGCGCAACACCTACCGGACCGCGGACGGGCACTGGGTGGCCGTCTCCACCAGCGCCGACACCATCGCCCGCTGGGTGCTGACGCTGGTCGGCCACCCGGAGGTGATCGACGAGCCGTGGTTCGCGACGGGCCGCCAGCGGGCCCGGCACGCCGACCTGCTCGACGGCTACGTGGGGGAGTGGATCGGGGCGCGCACCCGCGACGAGGTGCTGCGGGCGTTCGCCGAGGCGGGCGCCGCGGTGGGCCCGGTCTACAAGCCGAGCGAGCTGCTCGAGGACCCGCAGGTGCGGGCCCTGGAGCTGGTGACCACGGTGGACGACCCGGACCTCGGCCCGATGCGGATGCAGAACCTGCTGTGCCGGATGGGCCGCACGCCGGGCCGCATCCGGTTCACCGGTCGCCCACTCGGCGCCGACACGGACGCCGTGCTCGGCGACGAGCTCGGCCTGTCGCCGGAGGAACTGGCGGCCCTCCGGGAGCGCGGCGTCGCCGGCTAGGCCAAGAACACAACGGAGCGGCTCCGGTGACCCGAACGTGGCCGCCAACTGGCGGCCGGTGACAGGCCCGCGCGGCCGGAACTGATCAGGCGTCCCGGTCAGCAGGGCAGGGACGTCACCTCCGTGCCACGGACGATGCGGTACGAGCCGTCCGCCGCGGTGCGCAGCACATAGGTGACGTCCCAGTCGGTGCAGGTCTCGGTGGAGCGCTCGGCCGGGCCGTAGCCGGCCTGCTGCATGCTGCGGAACGTGACCCGCGCGAGCAGGGTGTCGACGTCCGGGCCGCTCGTGACCGACCGCAGGACGACGTCGCTGTCGGACGTGGTCGACATGTCCTGCGCGAACCGGGCGACCGCGGCCGGGTCCGTCGGGTCGACCACGCCGGACGGGTCGAACCAGCTCGCCGCGGCCGGGTAGTTCCGGTCGTTGATGCTGCCGAAGTGCCCGTTGAACAGCGCGGCGACGCCGCCGACGCGATAGTCGCCCGACTGGTCCGTCACGAGCACGAGCCCCACCTGGTACGGCTCGGGGGCGGTGGGCAGCGGCGGCTCGTAGTCCTCGTCCACGATGGCCGGCGCGGTCCCGGTGACCGGCGGCGGTGCCGACCCGGCCGGCGTCTGCTCCCCGCGCGTCCACCAGTAGCCGGCGCCGCCCGCGAGCAGCAGCACCGCGGCGGCGGCCAGGAGGACGGGCCGCGTCGAACGGCGGGGCGCACGTGGCTCCGGAGAGGTGGCCACTACCGCCGTCTCGGCGGGCCCGTCCTCGAGACCGACCGCACCACAGAGCGCGCACGCGCGATTCTCGAACCCATTCGGGTGACCGCATTCGGCGCAGGACCAGGTCGCCATGACGGGCGCTTTTCCTCCGTGGCAGGGCACGATGACAGCCCATTGTTCGGGCCCGTTCAGAGATTCCGCAATCACCCGCGCGGCGGTCGACCGGACGGGTGCCACCAGCGACGATCACGAAGATTGGCCGTAGGGTCGGACCGTTCAAGAATCGCTGCGACAGAAAGCCACATCGTGTATACCGCACATTCCCGCGGCCGCGACGAGCATTTGCTTTTCGACCATTCAGGGCCGGCTCAGCAGTCGGACGGACGCCTTGGCGCCATGACGCGGTACCTGTGTGGCGCGTCCTATGTCGACCCCGGTTTCGCGGACAACGTCGTCGCCGAGCTGATGACGGACGCGCACCGCGCTGTCGTGCCCAGCACCGGATACGACCTGGAGCCGGTGCTGCGGCACGCGCTCCGTGCCCGGCGGATCTGGCTGGCGCAGCACGCGCTGGTCACCCTGGTCCTGCTGATCGGCTTCGCCTTCGCGCTGGAGGGCACCACGCTGCTCTACGCCGGTGCCGTCACTCTTGTGTTGCCCGGCCTTCTCCGCCGTTGGCTGGGACGGGCGAAGGCCAACACGGTGATGGTGCTCTCCCTGCTCTTCGGCGGACCGCTGGTCCTGGCCGCCGGCGCCGCGTGGCTCGTCGCCGACCGGTACCGGTACAGCGGCGCCGGTCATCACGCCGCCCTGCGCGCCGACCGCCTCGATCTCGTCGAGGGTCGGCTGCAGCATGTCGGCGAGGATCGCGAAGTCTTCGCTGACC
>NZ_JBFAIU010000355.1:0-7613 GCF_040654855.1 Asanoa sp. NPDC050611 | reverse complement strand
CCAACCCGCCGCGGCCACCTCGCGGCCGACGCGTCCGCCGGCCGGCGTCCTTCGCCGCCGCCGACGGCGACGTTGCCGCTGGCCCGGCGACCGGTCGGCGGTGGCGGGCGCGTCGTTGGATCGCGGTTGGCGACGTGCCGCCGGTCCGGCGGCCGGTTGCCGGCGGCAGGGCGCGTAGTTGGGTCGCCGGTGGTGAGGCAGTCGGTGGTCCGGCGATCGGTCGGCGGCGGCGGGCTTGCTGTTGGGTCGCCGGTGGTGACGCGGCCGGTGGTCCGGCGATCGGTCGACGGCGGCGGGCTTGCTGTTGGGTCGCCGGTGGTGACGCGGCCGGTGGTCCGGCGATCGGTCGACGGCGGCGGGCTTGCTGTTGGGTCGCCGGCGGTGACGCTGACGGTGGTCTCGCGGATGGTCGATGGCGACGGGCGCGCAGTTGGGTCGCGGTTGGTGACGTTGCTGACGACCGGCAATCGGCAGGTCGCCGAACCCGATCGGCTGCGTGCGAGCCGGGCGCCGACACGCGTTGCGGTTCGGGACAGCGCTGCTCAGCCGACCGGGCGGGGTGGACGTGGGTGGCACCGACCGTGGCCGCGGCGGCCCCTGTTAGGCGCTGCGCCTCCGGCGCGGACGCCAGTTCGCCGGCTGTCGCAGCGTGCGGGCAGACGTGTGATGTGGCTGGCGCCCGTTGGTCAGCTGTCCTCGCGGACGGTCAGGGCCGGGTGCCGGCAGGACCGTAGGCCGCTCGTACCTCATGGATTGCAATGGGTTCGGTTCTGGGGAGGACCATCGTGGATTTCGCATTGAGCGACGAGGAGAAGGCGATCCGGGAAACCGCCCGGACGTTCATCCGCAAAGAGGTGATGCCGCTCGAGCAGGAGGTGCTTCGCCGGGAGCGGGCGCACGAGCCTGGGCTGCGCCTCGACGAGCTGCGTGAGCTGCAGGGCAAGGCGCGGGCGTTCGGGTTCTGGGGGCTCGCGACGCCGGAGGAGTACGGCGGCATGGATCTGCCGGCCGTCGTGCAGTCGCTGATCTGGACCGAGATCGGCCGGTCATGGGTGCCGTTCCGGTTCGGGGGCGAGGCCGACAACATCCTGTTCTTCGCCAACGAGGAGCAGAAGGCCGAATACCTGTTACCCACCATCGAAGGCGAGCGGATCTCCTGCTTCGCGATCACCGAGCCCGGGGCCGGGTCCGACGCCGCCAACATCCGGATGACCGCGCGCCGCGACGGTGACGACTGGATCCTCGACGGCGAGAAGACCTTCATCACCAACGGCAACGACGCCGACTTCGCGATCGTGGTGGCGGTGTCCGATCGCGACCAGGACGTACGCGCCGGCGGGAGCACCGCCTTCCTCGTCGACCGGTCGATGGGCTGGCGCTCGGAGTTCATCCAGACGATGGGCGAGGGCGGCCCGGCCTCGCTGGTGTTCGACTCGGTGCGGGTGCCCGGGCGCAACGTGCTCGGCGAGGTCGGCCAAGGCTTCGCGCTCGGCATGCAGTGGATCGGCAAGGGCCGCTACATCATCCCGTCGCACGCGGTCGGCGTGGCCGAACGGGCTCTGCGCATGGCGATCGAGCACGCGAACACGCGCGAGACGTTCGGCAAGACGCTGTCCACCAACCAGGCGATCCAGTGGATGATCGCCGACTCCGAGACGGAGCTGGAGGCCGCGCGCTGGCTGATCCTGCGGGCGGCATGGACGGTCGACCAGGGCACCGACGCGCGGCACGCGTCGTCGATGGCCAAGTTGTACGGCGCGCGCATGGTCAACGACGTCGTCGACCGCGTGCTGCAGATCCACGGCGGCATGGGCTACACCCGGGAGCTGCCGATCGAACGCTGGTACCGGCAGATGCGCCTGCTCCGCATCTTCGAAGGCACAGACGAGATGCAGCGGCTGATCATCTCCCGCGACCTGCTCCGTGGTTACACCGAGATCGGAGGACACCTGGCATGAAGCGCGAGTTCGCATCCGTGGAGGAGCTGGCCGGCGCCGTCGGCGAGACCCTCGGCCCAGGGGAGTGGCTCGAGATCGACCAGTCCCGGGTCAACCTGTTCGCCGACGCCACCGACGACCACCAGTGGATCCACGTCGACCCGGAACGCGCGGCCCAGGGCCCGTTCGGCGGCCCCGTCGCACATGGGTTCCTGACCCTGTCGCTGCTGCCGTCGCTCGTTGGTGCGCTCTATTCGGTCAAGGGGACGCGGATGGGCGTCAACTACGGCCTCAACAAGGTGCGCTTCCCGGCTCCGGTGCGCGTCGGCACGTCGGTGCGGGTCCGCGCCGAGATCGCCTCGGTCGAACCGGTCCAGGGCGGCGTCCAGCTGGTCGCGAAGGTCACCGTCGAGAGCAACGCCGGCGACAAGCCGGTCTGCGTCGCCGAGACGGTCAGCCGCCTATACGTCTGATACCTGTCGCCGGGGCATGCGGTCACTGACCGGGGGGCATGGGTCGTTGGTGATCGGTGGCGTGAGCATGGAGCGCGGCAAGGGGGCACACTGTTGCCGGCTCCGGGCGTCGGGTTGGTCGCTCGGCGGTCGGGCACGGCGTCGGGCACGGCGGTCGGGTATGGCGGTCGGGTATGGCGGTCGGGCGCCGCTGGCGCGTACCGCCCCTGACCGGCTTGCCGGGATCGCGTTCGCTGGCTTGCGTGATGGCCGCTGCCGCGCATTGCACCCGTGATCGCTGTGCGCACAGCGCCGTCCGTGCTCAGCGCGAGGGCTGAAGGCACGATCAGGGCGCCCAAGGGAGCCGTCGGCAGGACGGACCCGACGACCGAGCAGACCGCTGGGCTTCCGGGTACGCGGCGTCTCGAGTCGTCGGCGATTCGCCTCACCGTCCTCAGCGATGCGGTGGCCTTCGAGGTGCTCGGAACGGCGTGGCGTAATCCGGCCGGCCGGCAGCTGTACGACGTGGGCAGTTGGGGCTACCTACCCTGGATCTTGAGCTTTGTGGTGCTGACCTGCGCGGCGCTCGCACGGGACTTCATCGTCGATCGGCTCAAGGCGGCACTGTCGAGAGCTTTCAAGCGGGACACGACCCGACCCGGCGATCGGCAGCGCGCGCCCGATGTTCGGCGCCGGCGGCCGGCCGGCGGCACCCCGCGCGTGTCGGGCAGGAAGCGCGCTGAGGCGGCAGGGTCTCGGCAAGCCGATCGCCGGTTGTCCACAGGCGAAATCGATGATCCCAAAACTTAACGTCCGGCTGTCAGACTGACCGCATGTACGACTTCGACGTGCTGGTGCTGGGGTCGGGGCCCGGCGGGCAGAAGGCGGCGATCGCGGCGGCCAAGTTGGGCCGGCGGGTCGGGGTGGTCGAGCGCGACAACATGATCGGCGGGGTGTGCATCAACACCGGCACGATTCCGTCCAAGACGTTGCGCGAGGCGGTCCTCTACCTGACGGGCCTCAGTCAACGGGAGATGTACGGGCAGAGCTACCGGGTCAAAGACGACATCACGGTCGCGGATCTCGCGGCGCGGACGCAGCACGTCATCGGGCGCGAGATCGACGTCATCCGCAACCAGCTAACGCGCAACCGTGTGTCGGTGCTCAACGGCTTCGGCAGGTTCGCCGACCCCAACACGTTGACGGTGACCGACGGGCGCGGCCGCGAGTCGCACGCCAGCGCGGCCAAGGTCGTCATCGCGTCCGGCACCCGGCCGGCGCGGCCGTCGTCGGTCGACTTCGACGAGCGCACGATCATCGACTCCGACGGGATCATCAACCTGGAGCGGGTGCCGCGGTCCATGGTGGTCGTCGGCGCCGGCGTGATCGGCATCGAGTACGCCTCGATGTTCGCCGCGCTAGGCACCAAGGTCACGGTCGTCGAGCGGCGCGACCGGATGCTCGAGTTCTGTGACCTCGAGGTGATCGAGGCGCTGAAATACCACCTACGCGACCTGGCGGTGACCTTCCGCTTCGGCGAGTCGGTGGCGTCGGTCGAGCGCTACGCCGAGGGTGCCGTCGCGGTGCTCGAAAGCGGCAAGAAGATCGCCGCCGACACGGTGATGTACTCCGCCGGCCGCCAAGGCACCGCGCCCGACCTGGAACTGTCCGCCGCGGGCCTGTCCGCCGACGCGCGCGGCCGGCTGTCGGTCGACGAGCACTTCCGCACGGCGGTGCCGCACATCTACGCGGTCGGCGACGTGATCGGCTTCCCGGCGCTGGCGTCGACGTCCATGGAGCAGGGCCGTCTGGCCGCGCACCACGCCTGCGACGAGCCGGTCCGGGCGATGCCAGCGCTGCAGCCGATCGGCATCTACACGATCCCCGAGATCAGCTTCATCGGCCGCACCGAGGACGACCTGACCGCGGAGAGCATCCCGTTCGAGGTGGGCATCGCCCGCTACCGCGAGTTGGCGCGCGGCCAGATCATCGGCGACTCCTACGGGATGCTCAAGCTGCTGGTGGCCCCCGAAGACGGCCGACTACTAGGGGTCCACATCTTCGGCACGGGCGCCACGGAACTGGTCCACATCGGCCAGGCGGTGATGGGCTGCAACGGCACGGTCGACTACCTGGTCGACGCGGTATTCAACTACCCGACCCTCGCGGAGGCCTACAAGGTGGCAGCCCTGGACGCGATGAACAAGATGCGCCACCTGTCACGCCTCCAGTGACACGCACTGCGCAGGACTGAGGATCTCGCGGCCGTCGGGGGGCTCGCGGTGGCGCGGTGGCTTGGGCGACGGTGAGGACTGAGGGTCTTGCCGCCGTCGGGCGTGCGCGGTGGCGTGCGGGCTGGGGCGACGGTGAGGACTGAGGACCTCGCCGCCATTGGGCGCTCGCGGGTGGCGCGGGCTCGGGCTGACGGTGTGCGTCGACGCGGACTCGCCAAACGCCTCGACCCGCCAATGCGCGTCCGTCGGACAGTGCGCGCCCGCTCGCGGGTCAATTCCCGAACCCACCACCGCGACAGCAGTCCAGGACTCGGAGCGCGCTGGCGCGTTTGCGATGTCGTGCTCAGAGGGCCGCAACCGCGGTCGCGAACGGCGACCACCGTGCGCAAAGCGCAAACCCGACCCGCCATCATCCTAGGACGCTCTAGGAACTGTGTGACGCCGCGCATTCCGGCAAAGGGTTACTCCGGTCGACTTCGCGACGGACGGGCGGGGAAGGGCGCCTTCGCGGATCAAGCCTGGTAAGACTTTGGAGATGGGCATCGTCTCACCGGGCTTCTTCGGCCGGCGGGGGTCAGGGGACACCAAGCTGCCGCCTGGGCAGTACCTCACCCATGACTTTCCCGTCCTGTCCGCGGGCCCGACACCTCGCATCGACCTCGACTCGTGGCAGTTCGTCGTCAGCACCGAGACCGGGCAGCGCAAGCAGTGGTCCTGGAAAGAGCTGACCGGCCTGCCGGCCGAGGACATCACCAAGGACATCCACTGCGTCACCAAATGGTCCAAGCTCGGCACCAGCTGGAAGGGCGTGCCGGTCGAGACGCTCCTCGCCGACGTGGAGACCGCGGCCGACTACGTGATGGCGCACTCCTACGGCGGGTACACCACCAACCTCCCGTTGGAGGACCTGCTCAACGGGCAGGCGTGGATCGCGTACCAGTACGACGGCGAGCCGCTCGCCCCTGAGCACGGTGGGCCGGCGAGACTGTTGGTTCCACACCTGTACTTCTGGAAGTCCGCCAAGTGGGTGCGTGGGCTGGAGCTCATGCTCGCCAACGAATCGGGCTTCTGGGAGACGGCCGGCTACCACGACTACGGTGACCCATGGCGCGAGCAGCGGTACCAAGGCGACTGACCGGTGGCCGCCTGCAGTGGCGGGTGGCCACCCTCACCGAGCGCCGGCGGGAGACCGACTCCGCGGCGACGCTGGTGTTCGACGTGCCCGACTGGCCCGGCCACCTGCCGGGTCAGCACGTCGACGTCAAGCTGACCGCCGAGGACGGCTATTCCACCGAGCGCAGCTACTCGATCGCGAACCCGGCGCAGGGCGACCGGGTCGAGCTGACCATACAGCGCGTGCACGACGGGGAGGTCTCCCCATATCTGCTGGAGGGGCTGCAGATCGGCGACGCGATCGAGATCCGTGGCCCGATCGGCGGTTGGTTCGTCTGGCGGGACACCGACCAGGACCCGGTCGTGCTCATCGGCGGCGGCTCCGGCGTCGTACCCCTGATGGCCATGGTCCGGGCTCGCAAAGAGGCGGGCAGCCGAACGCCGTTCCGGCTGATCTACTCGGTCCGGACGCCGGAGGACATGCTCTACGCCAACGAGCTGCGGCAGCGCGTGCGGGACGACATGGGGCTCGACATCGCGTACGCGTACACCCGGGAGGCACCGCCCGACTGGCCCGGTGAGGTCGGCCGGCTCAAGCTCGCCACGGTCGCCACCCACGGCTGGCCGCCGGATCTCATGCCGGCCTGCTTCGTCTGCGGCCCGACCGGGTTCGTGGAGACCGTGGCCGACATCCTGGTCGCCCAGGGCCACGACCCCCGCAAGGTCAAAACCGAACGTTTCGGCCCAACCGGAATGTGAACGAAGGGGAGCAGCCGATGTCCGACCTCTACGTCGACGGCAACGCCCTCGCCGGGCCGCTGATGGACATCTTCGCCGTCGACATGTCGATGGCCCAGGGCACGTGCGCGCACTGCGGCGACCGCGGGATGGTCGCCCAGATGCACGTCTACGACCACGCGGCCGGCATGGTCGCCCGGTGCCCGAGCTGTCAGGAAGTCAACATGCGCCTGGTCCGGGGCCCGGACCGGGCGTGGCTAGACCTGCGCGGTGTGGTCGCGCTCGAAATACCACTGGCGGCACCCACCGAACGGGCGTGAAGGGTCGTACGATCGGCGTGATTGGTGGGTGAGCGTTCGTTGAAACAGGGCGAGGTGTGGACGATCGGCCAGCGCGCCGATCTGCGCTACCGCGTGGTGGTCCTCTCCTCGGAAGCCCACAACGACCGCCCCGGCGCGTCCCCGTTCTGCGCGCCGGTCGTCCGCCAGCGCGGCGCCCCGGACGACCTGCCGCCGTTCGCCATCGCCCTGGCCGAAACCGACCCGATCTCGGGCGTGGTCGTCCTCAACCGGATGCGCCGCCTGCCGGCCGCCATCGGCGCGGAACGCCTCGGCCTCCTCACCGGCGCCAGCATGGCGAAGATCGCGACGGCGCTGCGCGAGCTCTTCGACCTTTAAACGCGATTTGCCCGGGTTCGTCGGCGGCACGACCGTTGCTCCCGCCGGACAAATCTCGCTCCGCTTCGAGCCAGGCCCGCGGCGACAAGCCCATTTGGGCTCAACACAGCGGCAAGGCGTCACCAGATCACGTCCGAGCCGCCCACATGGCTACGGTCCGGGCTGACGCCCGGGATGGTCTGGAGCCGGCTGCTTACTACGGTCGTGGCGTCCCGGTTGACCGCGATCGCAGTCCGTCGCCGGCGGCCAGCGGCTGACCACGTGCCCGGCCGGCACCGAGGCGCGGTGGATCGCCATGGCGCGGGAACCGGTGACGTTCTGGTGGACCGTGATCGCAGTCTGTCCGGCGTCGGCGGCCGGCGGCTGGCCACGTGCCCGGCCGGCACCGAGGCGCGGTGGATCGCCATGGCGCGGGAACCGGTGACGTTCTGGTGGACCGTGATCGCAGTCTGTCCGGCGTCG
>NZ_JBFAIU010000354.1:0-7628 GCF_040654855.1 Asanoa sp. NPDC050611 | reverse complement strand
CGAGGTGTCGCGCTGGTTCACCACCGAAACCACCGACGCGGTACGCGTACCCACCGGCTGCACGGTCTTCCCGAAGGAGGTGCCGCGCCCGTCCCGCCGGGCCGCGCAGTGCCGCTTCCCGAACATCGTCCACTGGGGCGAACCACCACGCGGCGGCCACTTCGGCGCCTGGGAGCAGCCGGCCCTGTTCGTGGCGGAGCTGGAAGCGTTCGCCTCACAACTCTGAGGCCCTCGCTTCACGACGAGACCTGGACCCGGCGGCAGCACGCCCACCGGGCCCAGGAGCTCGACCACCGCCGTCAGGGCCGGACGGTCACGCGGTCACAGCCGTAGAACGCGACCATGGCGCCGGCGAGCCGCAGGCGCCCGTAGACGCACGCCGAGGTGTCGCCGACCGTCAGGCCGTCGGTCTTCGGGTCGAAGTGCAGCATCGCGTCGGTGTCCCGGTCACGGGTGCGCTCGTCCAGCTCCTCGACGTTCTCGGGGTGGATCCTGCCGTGCCGCTCCCGCGCGCCGAGCCCGGCCAGGATCCGGGACGGTGCGGCGAGCCGCAGCGTGGACCAGTCGATCGTCGTCGCGTCGACGGCGACCGGGTTGCCGTACTCGCCGGCGTTCGTCGTCAGCACGCCGACCGGCAGCACGCCGTCGTTGAGGTTGACGACGTTCTCCGCGCTGCCGGGCTTGACGTTGACGGTCGCCGGCACCGCGCAGGTCACCCCGAGCGTCGCGGAGCGCACGTCGTTCGCCGGCGCGGCGTCGACGACGGACGGCAGCTTCGCCGTCACCCGGGTGGTCGCCGTGAGGTTGACGGTGCCGGGTTGGGTGCAGGTGACGGTGTACGCCTTCGTCAGGCGCTGCGTCGTGCCCACCGCGACCGGCACGTCCGTGGTGACCGGTGCGGCGTCGGCGATCGTGAGGCCGGCGCCGGCCGACACCTCGCGGCGGACGCGGGCGTCGGTCGGCCCGTCCGGGCCGTTGTTGGCCACGTCGCTGGCCACCGTCACCGTGATCGGCTGGCCGAGAACGCCGAACAGCGGCGCCGACGGCTCGACCGCGGTGATCGCGAGGTCGCTCTCCTTGCAGTCCGGGTCGCCCGGATTGGCGCCGCAGAACGTGCGGATCGGTGCGGCCAGGTCGACGGTCACGACCTCCTGGTTCAGGCGTACGTCGGTGACGGTCATCGCGGCCAGCGCGGGACTGAACGGCACGATGAAGTTGCCCGTGCCGCTGGAGCGGACGCCCTTGCTGCCGTTCGGCCCGCCGTCGAGTCGCCACAGTGGACTCCAGGCGTTGATCCGGTCGACCTCGGCGCCGTCGACGTCGGTCAGCCGCAGCCGCAGGATCGGTGGCTCCCCGGAGTGGCCCCGGGCGCGGGACGTGGTGACGGTGGTCGACTCGACGTGTGCCTGGGTGCGGCTGTCGAACGTCACCCGGGCGACGACCGCCTTTGCCGGGTCGGCGTCGAAGTCGAACACCGGCAGCGGGATCGTCGCCGGGTCCGGTGGCGGCGGCGTGGGATCGGCGAACGCGGCTGGTCCCGCGATCAGCAGGAGTCCGGCGGCCGCCACGAGCACGATTTTGCGTACCATCGCTGTCTCTCCTCTCAGCACTTCGCGATGCGGCAGTCGCCGAAGATCAGGTTGAACCGCCGGATGTCGGCCGCGTTCGCCGGACCGTTGTCGTTCATGACGTCGTCGTTCATGAGTCCGGTGGTGAGGTCGCCGGGCTCGGAGGTGTACCAGACGTCGCCGTCCTCCTCGAGCGCGCGGCACGCGTCCCGGACGCGACCGAGGTTGGGTGCGTCGGTGTCGCAGCCCTCGTCGCCGGTGAGATCCTCGTAGACGTTCGGCGCGACCTCGTTGTAGAAGTACGCGGCGTCGCAGCAGTACTCGTCGGCGAGGCCGAACGGCACGTGCCCGATCTCGTGGCGGACGACCCCCATCGCGTCACCCCGCGCGAGGTTGACCGCGGCGATGTGGTCGTCGGGCATCCCGAAGTCCCGCTGGGCGGCCTTGCGGTGCAGGATCACGCCGACGTCGGCGAAGGCGAAGATCTCGTCCCACAGCACCGGCAGTTCGTGGTCGTCGCCGGTGGCGAAGTCGACCGACTTACCGGTGTTGTCCTGCAGGAGCCAGACGTTGAACAGGTCCTGGTTGGCCAGGTACGGGTCGAAGCCGTAGATCCCGCTGTTGAGCGCGAGCGCGACGTCGGCCTGGAACATCGGGTTGCGCCCGACCGGGCCCGGGCCGGTGTAGGTGTCGCTGTCCGCGATGAACACCACGTCGATCCGGCTGCCCTGCCCGCCGGTGTAGGAGATCGGGACGGCGGGCTTGGGGAAGGTGAAGTTCGGCGTCGGATCACCCACGGTGGAACGGCGCCAGCCGGAGAAGATGGTCGTGCCGCCGGACGTGGGCCGGCAGCCGTACGTGAAACTCGGTGCCGTCGCGGTCAGATTTCGGGTGAAGGTGCCGACGCCGGAGGTGGTCTGCCGATCGGTCGGGCTCAGCCAGATCTCCAACTGGTTGGGCACGATGGTGGGGTTGAGCGCACCGTCGAGCGCCGTGGCGGTGACCGTGACGGCCTCGCCGGGCTGCGGCCAGGCGGGCGTGTGGGTGCACCGGATGCGCAGTCCGGGCGCGCTCGGCGGCGGATCGACGGCGACGGTGACGGTCAGCTCGGCGCGGTCGTCACCGTTGCCGGACCGCACGATCGGGGTGCCGCACGCGATCGGGGCCTCGCCCTCGACGCTGACGTCGCACGGCGCGACCCGCACGTCGGCGAGGAACGCGGTGGCGGCGGTCGGCGACACGTCGTACTGGTTGTCCTCGAGGCAGAAGCCGCCGTCCTCGTCCCAGGCCTCGACGACAACGGGCAGGAAGGCCGCGCCGTCCTTCTGCGGCAGCGTGGCGACGTCCAGGTTGGGCACCGAGAACTCCCAGTCGGGGAGAATGTCGGGGATTCCCTCCCGGTCGTCCTGGTCGTCGGTGTCCTCGTTGTTGAAGGCGACCCCGTTTATCCAGACCTTGACGTACCAGTCGACGCGGCCGCAGAGCCCCTCGTCGTCACTGGACAGCGCGTTGATCCGGTTGACGGTGACCTTGGCATTGACCAGCGGCGCTGCGCTGGCCGGCGGGCTGGCCACCACGAAAACCCCGCTCATCAGTGCGAGCGCGGCAAGCACGGTCATGAAGCGTCGTCGCACGTTTCCCCCCTCCTCGTCGGGATCCCCGATGGGTCCCGCCCAGGCGGAGGAGGTCCGCCCGCGGTTGATACCTGTCACCCGGCGTCCGCAATCGGACTGAGCAGTGGTGGGCGGTGCCGCCGATCGTCCATCGTGTACGCATGGAGGCGGCGGCGAGTTGGGCCTCGGCATCGTCGGCGTCCTGGTGGCCGTGAACATCCGCGGCGACGTGCGGCTGAAGGTGGCGGAGCGCCGCCTGAACGCTTACGAGCGGCTATGGGCGGCGACGAGCGTGACGAGCCCGTACGGCGCGCCGCTGGACGCCGCAGGCCGGGCAGCACTGCACGAGAAGCTCACGAACTGGTACTACGCCAACGGCGACGGGACCTCAACCGCAAACCCTGGCGCACGGCAAAGGCACGATCCTGATCTACCAGCCGCGGGCGCGCCATTCCGGGACCGACGGGCGTTCGGCGCCCAGGGTGGAGTCCTTGCCGTGGCCCGGGTAGAACCACGTCTCGTCCGGTAGCGCGTCGAACAGCTTGTGTTCCACGTCCCCGATCAGCGACGCGAACGCCACCGGGTCGTCGTGGGTGTTGCCCACCCCGCCCGGGAACAGGCTGTCGCCAGTGAACAGGTGCGGCGAACCCGACGGGTCGCGGTAGAGCAGCGCGATCGAACCCGGTGTGTGGCCCACCAGGTGGATGACCTCCAGCTCGCAGTCCCCCACCGGGATCCGGTCGCCGTCGACCACCGGTGACGTCGTGATCGGCAGGCCCTCGGCGTCGTCCGGGTGGGCCAGCGCCCGCGCGCCCGTCGCCGCGATGACCTCTTCCAGGGCCACCCAGTGGTCCATGTGCTGATGCGTGGTCACCACAGTGGACAGCGGCCGGTCGCCGACGAGCTCCAGCAGGCGCGGCGCCTCGTTGGCGGCGTCGATCAGCAGGAGGTCGCCGTTGGACAGGCACTCCAGCAGGTAGGCGTTGTTGTCCATCGGGCCCACCGACAGCTTCGTGATGCGCAGGCCGGGCAGTTCGCGGACGGCCGGCGCGCCGCCGGGTTCGACGTTGCCCGTGTATGACGACGACATGGCTCTCCCGTTACATCCAGGCGGGTGGGGTCGGCAGGGGGCCGGCGGGGGTCACCGACAGGTCGGCACCGGGCGAGCGGCCGGTCAGCCACGCCGCGAGGGCGCAGGCCGAGCCGGAGACGACCGGGCCGCCGGTGCCGACCGAGAGCGGGTGGCCGGCGTCCGACGGCTGCAGCACCAGGGGGGTCGAGAGGCCGCTGACCACCTCGTGCAGCAGCCGGTGGCCGAACCAGTCCGGCCAGTCCCCCGGGCCGTAGCCCGCGGCCAGGTCCACGTGGTGCACCTCGACCTCGCGCAGCCGCCGCCAGACGCCGAAGACCGCCGCCTGGGGTTGGCCCGGGACGTCGAGGATCGTCGACCACTGCGCCGGGGTCAGCGCGGCGGCCGCCGAAGAGTAGGCCGACGCCGACTCGCGCAGGTCGGCCAGGTGCACCGCCGCGGGTCGGGAAGCGAAAGCCTCGATGTCCGTCTCGCGCTGGCCCGGCTGGTACTGCGGGGTCACCACCCCGGTCCGCGCCCAGGTCAGCAGGTTGCGCATGCCGTCGGCGTTGCGGGCCACGTGGGCCAGCACATGTCCGCGGGTCCAGCCCGGCAGGGCCGAGGGGGCCGCCACGGCGGCGTCGTCGAAGGTGGCCGCCGTCGCGATCAACCGCTCCGTCGCGCGGTCGACCTCTGCCATGAGGGCCAGCGGGTCCGTGCTCACGAGGCAACCCTAGTCGGTACGCCGCGGAGAATTCGGTTTCGGCCCCCTCCCGCGCGGCCTACCGTCGATGCCAACGACGAAAGGCACCCATGACCTTTGATCTCGCGTCCCTCGGTTGGGACGCCGCGTACGCCGCCGACCTGCCGGTGCTCGACGCCGACGTGGTTCCGGGCCGGGTGGCCCGGGTCGACCGCGGCGTCTGCACCGTGCTGTGTGCCGGCGGGCCCGTCCGCGCCAGTCTCGCCGGCGCGGTGCTCGCGGCGGCGTCCCGTGACCCGGCCCGGCTGCCCTGCGCGGGCGACTGGGTGCTGGTGCGCGCCTGGCCCGACGACCGGGTCACCATCGAGGCCGTGCTGCCCCGGCGCACCGCGATCGTGCGCCGCACCGCGGACAAGGACGCTTCCGGTCAGGTCCTGGCCGCGAACCTCGACGTCGCCGCGGTCGTCGAGCCGCTGGAGCCCGCGCCCGACGTCGCCCGGATCGAACGCTTGCTCGCGCTCGCCTGGGACTCCGGCGCCCGCCCGCTGGTGCTGCTGACGAAGTGCGACTCCGTGCCCGACCCCGCCGCGGTGGCCGCCGACCTGGCCCGCGCCGCGCCCGGCGTCGAGCTGCTGCCGGTCAGCTCGCGCACCGGCGCCGGCCTCGACCAGATCCGGCCGCTGGTCGCGCCGGGCCGCACGCTAGGGCTCCTCGGTCCGTCCGGCGCCGGCAAGTCGACGCTGGTCAACGCGCTGGCCGGGGCGGCGGTCATGGCAACCCGCGCGGTACGCGAGAGCGACGGCAAGGGCCGGCACATGACCACCTACCGGGCGCTGGTCCCGATCCCCGGCGGTGGCGCCGTGCTCGACACACCGGGGATGCGCCAGGTCGGCCTCCTCGAGGGCGCCGCGGGCCTCGAGCAGGCGTTCGCCGACGTGGCCGAGCTGGTCGCCGCGTGCCGGTTCGCCGACTGCGCCCACGAGGCCGAGCCCGGGTGCGCCGTCCGCGCGGCGCTCGAGTCGGGCGAGCTCAGCCCGCGCCGCTGGGAGAGCTGGCAACGGCTGCGCCGCGAGGTGGCGTACGAGACCCGCCGCCGCGAGGCCCGCCAGGCGGCCGTGGAGCGGGCCCGCCTGAAACAACGCCGAATCCGCGACGCCAGGGCCTAGCTCTGCGACGAACGCGACTTCGGGTCGTACTTGTAGAGGTCGTACGACTTCATGATCTTGATCAGGTCATTCGCGTACGAGGGCGACGTCGCGTACCCGGCCTTGTGGATCTCCTTGGCGAACTGGTTCGGGTTGTTGCTGTACTTGAACGCGTTGTTGTAGCGGTCGTTCACGGTCAGGAAGTAGCCGTGGTCCGCGAACGACGCCGTCGCGTCCTTGTACGCCCGGAACGACGCGGTCGTGTCATAGCACTTGCCGTTCTCGCACTCCTGCGTCGCGTAGGTGCGGCAACCCAGCGCGATCGTCCCCGGCGACCCGAAGCACTTGATCCCGAAGTAGCTGTGGTCCCGCCGCGTCAGGTAGGACCGCGCCCAGCCCGACTCCAGGATCGCCTGCGCGATGGTCACCGACGCCGGGACCTTGTACTTCTGGAAACCGAGCTGGGCCGGCTTTGCGACGCGGGCGATGAACTGCGCCGCCCCCGACGGCGGCACCGTGGGTGGCTGCTGGCCGCACCAGGGCAGGGTCGGCAGTCCTTTGCTGTACGCGACGAGCGCGTCGCTGACGTACCGGCCGTCGGTGAGCTTGTTCCAGGCGTTCGTCGTGCGCACGTGGCCGGTCACCTTCTGGCCCCACACCTGGCACTCGACGGCGAGCTTGGCGCCGTTGGCCAGGGTGCCGAGCAGCTTGTTGGACGTGCTGGCGCCGTTGCGCACGTTGACCCGCCCGCCGCCGCTGCTGACCGTCGAGATCGTGGCGCCCTTGGCGCTGCACCAGGGCAGCGTGGGCCGCGACGGCGACCAGCGCAGGTAGCCGTCCGAGACGTAGCGGCCGTTGGAGAGCCGGTCCCAGTACGGTGTGGCGCGCTGCGTGCCGGCGATCTGCTGCCCGAACTCCTGGCAGACCACGGTCACCTTGCTGCCGTCGGCGAGTGAGCCCGTGCGCGTGTCCGCTGTGGACGGTCCACTGCGGAGGTTGAGCGGGCCGCCGGCGGCGACGGTGGCCGTCGGGGCCGCGGCCGCCACGCCGGGCAGCAGCGCGACCGCCGCCGCGCCCGCCAGGACGCCGGCCACCAGAGCGCGCATCAGAACAGAGCTCACCGTCGGTCCCCCTTCGGAGCTGGCCCTCGACGACTCGCGCCGCCATCGGCCAATTCAGGCTATTTGCCCAGAAATGAGACCGGTGTGGAAAGTGAGGAAGTCGCGAAGCAAAGTCATAAAAATCCGGTTTGTCCGGGTGTACGCGCAGCGGCGCGCACGTTCCCCGGGACCGTCACCGGTCAACGAGCTTGGGCCGTCGACAATCGGTCCGCACACAGCACGATCGGCACGACGCCACCGCGACGCGCGAAGGGCGACGCCACTGCGAGCGCGAGGGCGCGATCCCACCGCGATGCGCGAAGCGCGACGCCACCGCGAGCGCGAGGGCGCGATCCCACCGCGATGCGCGAAGCGCGACGCCACCGCGAGCGCGAGGGCGCGATCCCACCGCGATGCGCGAAGCGCGACG
>NZ_JBFAIU010000353.1:0-7770 GCF_040654855.1 Asanoa sp. NPDC050611 | reverse complement strand
CTCACCTCGGGCGGCACCGAGATCGCCTGCAACGTCCGGCTGCCGGCCGCCGCCGACCGCGACGCGTTGCTGCTGAGCAAGCTGCCGCGTACGCCACCACGCCCGCCCGGCCCGGCCGGAAGGTGAACGTGCCCGGCTGCCCGTAGACCCCGTCGTGGCCGGCCCCGAAGTCAGCCGACTCGACGTGCGGCTTGTCGACGACGTTCACATCCTCCTTGTACGCGCCCAGGAACTCGGACCCGGCGTACGCGCGCACCTCGACCGGCACCCAACCGGGCGCGGGGAACACCACGTCGACGGAGGCGGCACCGGCCACCGCCGGGACGCGCACCTCGTCCGCCGCCCCGATCCGGTAACCGAACCCGGTCACCCCGGG
Source organism: Asanoa sp. NPDC050611 (assembly GCF_040654855.1). Lineage (NCBI taxonomy): Bacteria > Bacillati > Actinomycetota > Actinomycetes > Micromonosporales > Micromonosporaceae > Asanoa > Asanoa sp. NPDC050611. The sequence goes on along the minus strand of NZ_JBFAIU010000353.1, from coordinate 7,394 downwards.
GAACCGCGTCGTGATGTCCAGCCGGCTCGGCAGCCCGACCCCGCCCATCGTCACCCGCACGTCCGGCGCCGTCGACCGCACCTCGAAGTCGTACTCCGTGATCGGTGACCGGTTGTCCGCACTGTCGACGGCCCGCACGTAGAGCGCGTCGGAGCCCGACGATCCGGGCGCGTACTGCAGGCTGACCGCGGCGCCCGGCTTCGACGCCGGAACGAAGGTCGTGGCCTCGCCGTGCTGGCCCCAGTAGTAGCCGACGACGTCCGCGCCGCCCGTGAAGGTGAACGTCCCCGTGACGTTCGGCCCGCCGTGCGCGGCGCCGTCGTTCGGGTACAACGCCGAGCCGACCACCGGCGCCGCCGGCGCGAAGGCGTCGACCACGACGTAGCAGGGCTTGGCCCACGCCGAGTAGTCGTGCCCGTCGAACGCCCGCGCGGTCCAGGCGAGCACCGTACCGTCCGGGTGCTGCGACATGTCCCACTCGAGCTTCGACAGCGAGCCGAACCGCGCGCCCGAGCGCTCGACCCGCTGGTCCTCGTGCCCGACGGGCCAGACCGCGAACTCCCCGTTCAGCTGGTCCGGGCTGTCCACATCAGACATCTGGACCATCAGGTTGTACGTCCGCGGCCCGACCGGCTGCGGCTTGCGCGCGGTGCCGCAGGCCCAGCTCGGATACTCGAGCCCGGTCCGCGCCACGGTCGGCGGTGTGTTGGTCATCGTGTCGAGGACCGCGGGCGTCTTCAGCTTGCGGCCGTGCGTGAGGTCACCTTCGACGCCCCGCGGCACCCGCACCTCGACCGTGAGCGTCCGCTCGCCCCGCGCGGCCAGCTTCTGGAGCGCCGGCGCGACGTCCCACTCCAGCGGCCCAGGGCAGCTCTGTCCGGCGCCGCCGGCCTGCACGGTGGCGAGCAGCTCCCGCTGCTTCGGCGCGTGGTTCCAACTCGTCGTCGCGGTGACCGGATCGGTGCGCCACAGCTCGACCGGCTGCGCCTGCGCGCAGTCCGCCGCCGACCGCTCCCAGAGCACCAGGTCGGCCTCGTGCACCGCCTTCCCGGCGAACGTCGAGACGTCGATCGTGAAGTAGGACCGCGACTTGTGCCGCTTCCCGGCGGCGTCCGCCCACGACCCGATCGGCGCGTCACCGGCCGGGTCGACGAACGAGCTGTCGGGCAGCTGCGAGTCCGTGTAAGCCCAGCCGGTCGAGCTGACCGTCTGTATCCCGTAGGCCTGCGCCGGCGTGGCCAGCGCGCCCAGCAGGCCCGCACCGACCACGGCCCCGAGGGCAGCGGCCAGCGATTTCCGCGCGTTCACGCGCATCAACCTCCCCGTGGCCGGCAACCCCACGGCGCCGGCGCGGACGGAGCATATCCCCGGAAGATCAACTCTGGAGCCGGACCGATCTTCGTTCGTACGATGACCCGCGTGAAGGGGCCGAAGAGGCGGACGACAGCGGTCGCGCTCGTCCTCCTGCTCGCCGCCGGCGCGGCCGTCGCCTACGGGGTCGACGGCGCGCTGGGGCTCAGCCACGTCGCGGCCGACGTGCCCGACGAACGGTCCACCGGCACCAGCCGGCCGCGGCCCGTCCAGCCCGCGCCGGACATCGCGACCATCGCCGTTCCTGACGACCGGACCCTGAGCCGCGCCGCCGAAGTGGTCGCCGACGCCCTGGCCCAACGCGGCCGCCCCCGCCCAACGGTCACCCACGGCGAGGAACGGGCGCAGCTCACGGCCCGCATCACCACGCTGCCCGGCAACACCGAACCCGAGCGGTACCGGCTCAGTGCCGGGCCGGACGGCATCAGCATCGAGGGGGCTTCGACGGCCGGCGTCGCGAACGGCCTCTACGCGCTCGCCGACCGGATCCGGTCCGGCGCCGCCATTCCCGCGAGCGAGGTCAGCGCGCCCCGCCTCGGGCTGCGGCTCACCGATGCCGGTTCGGTCGGGCGCGAGCCCGACCCCGCGGCCTTCCGCGCGGGCACCGACTACTCGCTCAACACGGACATCGTCGGCGAGGCCCTGCTGCCCCAGGCCCCGTGGGTCGACGCCGCCGCCGCACTGCGGATCGCAGAACAGTTCAGGCAGTTCGTCGACCACTCGCTCAGCCAGGGCTACAACGGCATCGTCATCCCCGGCTTCCTCGAATACGTCACGTTCCAGAACCTGGGCGTCTACGACGCGGACCACATCGGACAGACGCAGGCACTCGTCGACGCGTTCGCACCGATTTTCGCGTACGCCGCCGACAGCGGCATGAAGGTCTTCTTCCTCACCGACATGCTCGCCCTCTCCCCGCAGCTCGAGCGCTATCTGCGGCGCACCACCGGCGGCCTCGACACCGCCGACCCCGACCTCTGGGCGACCTACCAACAGGGCCTCGAGGAGCTCTTCGCGCGCATGCCGTACGCCAGCGGTCTGATGATCCGGGTCGGCGAAGGCGGCGCCGTCTACAAGCAGCAGGGCTGGGACTACGAGTCCCGGCTCGCGGTCACGACGCCCGCGGCGGTGCGGGCCATGCTGAGCGCCCTGCTGACGACCGCCGGCAAGGGCGGCCGCGACATCATCTTCCGCAGCTGGACCGTCGGCGTCGGCGCCGTCGGTGACCTCCACACCAACCCCGCCTCCTACGACGAGGTGCTCGGCGGCATCGCGGATCCGCACCTGATCGTCTCGACCAAGTACACCGCCGGCGACTTCTACAGCCACCTTCCGCTCAACCCGACCCTCGCCACCGGCGGACAGAGACGCATCGTCGAGTTCCAGTCGCGCCGCGAGTTCGAGGGGTTCGGCGCCCTGCCCAACGACCTCACCGCGCTGCACCAGCAGGCGTTGCGGGCCTTCCTGAGCCAGAACCCGCACGTCGAGGGCATCTGGACCTGGACGCAGGACGGCGGTCCGCTGCGCGCCGGCCCGATGTCCCTCTACCTCAGGGAGGGGTTCTGGCAGCTCTACGATCTCAACACCTACGCGGCCGCCCGGCTCGCCTGGCGCCCCGAGACACCGGCCGACGAGATCACCCGCGACTGGATCAACCAGACCTTCAGCACCGACGCCAATACCGCGAACCGGATCGCGGAGATGTTCGGCCGGAGCCGCGCGGCGATCAACACCGGGCTCTACATCGGGCCGTACGCGGACAAGAGCGTGAAAGCCCTCGGCCTCGAACCGCCGCCGATGATGTGGATCTTCGAATGGGACATCGTCACCGGGGACTCCGCCGCGATCGACAGCATCTACGCGGTCAGCAAGGACCGGCTCGACGAGGCGATCGCCGACGGACAACGGGCCACGACGCTGGCCACCGAGATGCGCGACCTCGTCGCGGCCACGGACCCGACGACCTGGCACGACCCCGCGGGGAAACAGCGGCTGACCGACGCCCTCGACTACCAGGTCGACCTCTTCGCGACCCTGGCCGCCTACCGAGCGACCGTCCTGCGCCACGCCCAATGGCTCGACACCGGCAGCGAGACAGCGCAGGACCAGTGGCGGCAGGCCCGCGCCGAATACCGGAAGGCCAGGACGAGGCACCTCCAGCGGTACGCCGGACGGCTCGACCTGCCTGCCTACAACTTCACCGCCGCCGACCTCGGCGTCGACCGCGCCGACCGCGACCCGGCGATGGCCTGGCTGGCCCGGGCCCTCCTCGCCGGCATCCTGCTCGTGTTCCTGCTCGGCGCCACCAGCCGCTTCCCCACCTGCCGCGCTCTCTGGCTGGGCGCCACCCGCCCGTGGCGCGCGTCGACGACACGCGCGAACACGTACGCGCTCATCGCCATCCCCGCCATCGCCCTGGTCGCCAGCCGCCTCGCGTACACCTGGTTCGCCTCGCCGGCCCACGTCGGCCTGGTCCTCTCCGCCTGGTTGCTCTTCGCGCTCGCCGTGCGCCTGCTGACCCGGCAACCACCCTGGGCGGTCATCGGCGGCGTCGCCCTGCTGCGCAGCGCCCTCGTGCTCGCCGTCCTGGCGGTCCGTGGCCCGGGTCACTACTGGCTCGGCTTCTGGACCGCGCCGACCGCCCGCGCCCTCTACATCACGGTCGCGTTCGCCGCCTTCGGCTGGCTGTTCGTCGCCACCGGGATGGCCTACGGCACCCGCAGAACGATCATCGCCGCCGGCACGACCCTCGCGATCCTGGCCGCCGCCGTCGCCGCCATCGGCCTCGAAGACGCCCTCACGACCTGGAACGACCAGCTGGCGCTCCTACCCTGGGGCCTGTCCCGGATCCTCGGCATCACGGTCTATCTCGGCATCCCGACCAACCTCCCGGCCATCGCGGCCGCCGCCGGCGCCGTGGCGGCGATCGCCGCGGCCCTGCGCCGGAGACGACCTACTACACCGGGTAGGATCGAGGCGTGACACGGCTGGGAGATCTCGAGCGGGCGGTGATGGACGTCCTCTGGGATCGGTCCGCGCCGGCCACGGTCCGCGAAGTCGTCGACGCCCTCGACGGGCGTGACCTGGCCTACACCACCGTGATGACCGTGCTCGACCGGCTCGCCGGCAAGGGCATGGTCGAGCGCGAGCGCACGGGCCGAGCCTGGAGCTACCAGCCCGTGGCCGGCCGCGACGCGTACATCGCGCAGCTCATGCTCGACGCCCTTGACCTTTCCGGTGAGCGCGACGCGGCCCTCGTGCGGTTCGCCCGGTCGGTGACCGGCGACGAGGCCGACGTGCTGCGCGCCGCCCTGGACAAAGACAAGGGCTGACCGATGCTCTACACCGCACACTTCGGCGCGGCGGTGCTGGGCTGTTATCTCGTCGCCCTGGTGATGCTCCGGTCCCGTTGGCCGGCCAGCTGCCCCACCATCGCGATCCTCTGCTGGCAGGGCATCGGACTCGCGGTCGGCCTGTCCGCCATCGGCATCCCGATCTCCATCGGTCTCGCGCCCTACGACGAGCCGCCGGGCACGGCGTTCCGCATCCTCGCCGAGGACCTGGCGGGCGGCCGCCTCCCCGCCGAGCTGGGCGTCGGGCACCTCGCGCTGATCAGCGTCGGCCTCGGCATCGGCGTCGTGCTGTTCTGGTCGACCGGCGCGAGCCTCCGCCACGCCGCCAAGGCTCGGCAGCGCCAGCGTGAGCTGCTCGCCCTGGTCGGTCGGGCCGACCCGGCCGCGCCGGGTGCCCTGGTGCTGGACCACCCGAGCGCCGCCGCGTACTGCGTGCCGGGCCTGCGCCCGCGCGTGGTGATCAGCGTCGGCGCGCTCAGCCTGTTGCCGCGCGACGAGCTGGCCGCCGTGCTCAGTCACGAGGAGGCGCACGCCAAGGAGCGGCACGACCTCGTGCTGCTGCCGTTCACCGCGCTGGTCCGCGCCCTGCCCGGGGTGAGCTGGGTCGTCCGGGCGATGGCCGCCGTCGCCTTGCTGGTCGAGATGCGGGCCGACGACCGGGCCCGCCGCCAGCACACCGACGCGTCGCTGGCCGCCGCGCTCGCGCGGTTCGCGACCGCGCCGTCGCACGCGACGCCCGCGGGCATGCTCGGGGCCGCCGACCACGACATCGTCGCCCGGGTGCGGCGCCTGCGCGCACCGCTCGGACCTACCCCGCTCGCGGCCGTCGCCGCCCTGGTCGTCAGCAGCGGGCTGGCCACGTTGCCGATCGCGCTCTTCATCTCCTGAACCCGGGGGAACCTGAATTACGACAGCCTGTAGTAGAGTCATGTCCATGACTACTACGAGTCGTAGGACTTATAGGTAGGGAAGCTACGTGTAGAGTCGCTACAACAAGCGAACCTCACTATCCCCTCGGAGGGGCTTGGTCATGGACCCCTTGCCGCTCGCCCGCCTGCAGTTCGCCACCACCACGTCGATCCACTTCCTGTTCGTCCTCGTGACGCTCGGGCTGGTGACCCTGCTGGTCTACCTGCAGACCGCCGCGTTCATCACCCGCAAGCCCGTCTACGAGCGCATGGTCCGCTTCTGGGGCACGATCTACCTGATCAACTACGTGCTCGGCATCGCGACCGGCATCGTGATGGAGTTCCAGTTCGGCCTGAACTGGAGCGGCCTGTCCCGCTACATCGGCAACGTGTTCGGAGCGCCGATCGCGCTGGAGACCCTGCTCGCGTTCTTCCTCGAGTCGACGCTGCTCGGCATGTGGACCTTCGGCTGGCACCGGCTGCGCCGCGGGGTCCACCTGGCCCTGCTCTACGGCGTCGCGATCACGGCGTACGTCTCGGCGTTCTTCATCATGGCCGCCAACGCCTGGCTGCAGCACCCGGTCGGCTACGAGGTCCGGGACGGGATCGCCTACCTGACCGACTTCACCGCCCTGCTGACCAACCCGACGTTCACGATGGCGCTCGGCCACGTGGTCTCCGCCGCCCTGCTGACCGGTGGCATGGTGCTCGCCGGCATCAGCGCCTGGCTGATGCTGCGCCGCAGCCCCGACTACGAGTTGCTGCGCAAGTCGCTGTGGATCGGCCTCGTGACCGTGACCATCGCGGGCGTGCCGCTGCTGGGCTTCGGCTTCGCCCAGTTCGGGGCCGTCGGGGACGTGCAGCCGACCAAGTTCGGCGACGACGCGGCCAAGGCGCAGGCCGTCGCGGACTTCACGGCCCGGTTCGGGCCCGGCGACTACCTGCCGCCGCCGTACGCCGCCGCCAGCCTGGGTTTCATGATCCTGATCGGCTTCACGCTGGCCTGGGCGTTCGTCATGCTGCCGCTGTTCTACCGCGACTGGATCGTGCGGCTGAAGTTCCCGCTGGTCATCGTCGGCCTCGCCCTGCCCCTGCCGTTCCTCGCCGCGATCCTCGGCTGGCTCACCCGCGAGGGCGGCCGGCAACCCTGGGCGGCGTACGGCCTCCTCAAGGTCGAGGACGCCGTCAGCCCCGTCAGCGGCGGCGTGATGCTGGCGTCGTTCCTCGGCTTCACCGCGCTGCTGCTGGCCCTGGCCATCACCAACTGGGTGCTGATCGCCAAGCGGGCCGCCCGCGGCACCGCCGATCCCGCGCTCGGCCGGTCGCTGGCCGACGTGACCAACGACGACGAGCGCCGGCCCGAGCCGGTCCTGGCCCGATAAGGAGTCCGCGATGGAACTCGCCTGGTTCGCCCTCCTCGGCCTCTTCTTCACCACCTACCTGGTGCTCGGCGGCTACGACTACGGCGTCGGCCTGCTGCTCTCCGCCGCCGGCGGCGACGCCGAACGTCGGGCCGCGCTCACCGCCGTCGGCCCGTTCTTCCTCGGCAACGAGGTCTGGCTGGTCGCCGCCCTCGGCATCCTGTTCGGCGCTTTCCCGCGGCTGGAGGGCGAGCTGCTGGCCGGCTACTACCCGGCCGTCGTCGCCGCGCTGGTCGGCGTGGTGCTGTCAGCATGAGCAGCGGCACCAGCGCGAACGGGATGCCGAACGACAGCACCACCTGCGAGATCACCAGGCTGTCCGTGGCCGGCAGGCCCAGGCC